>CAYWMH010000012.1:0-4658 GCA_964459315.1 uncultured Verrucomicrobiota bacterium | reverse complement strand
ATAATCCGGTTTGGCTTTGTAGAAACCGCTTGGCTGCCGATCTAGCCTTGGACAAGTTTAAACCAATCAAGGGATCGATCACCGCGCCGCTTGGCTACCGCGCCGCCGCCTGTTTTTGTGACGTCAAGACGCTCGGCACCGGCAAAGGCAGCAACAAGGGACAGAAAAACGACCTTGCGTTGATCGTCTCGGACGCCCCGGCCAAGGCCGCCGGGATGTTCACCACCAACCAGATTTGCGCCGCGCCGGTGATGGTCTGCGTCGAGCATTTGAAAAATAACACCGCCCAGGCGGTGGTGATGAACTCCGGCAACGCCAACGCCTGCACCGGCCCGCAGGGCATGGCCGACGCCCGTGAAATGGCCGCGCTGACCGGCCAAGCGCTTGGCCTTAACTCCACGAATATACTCGTCGGATCAACCGGCCGCATCGGGGTTCAACTGCCGATGGCCAACGTCCGCAGCGGCATCGCCGAGGTGGCAACAAAACTAAAGCCGACCCGGGCCGCCGCCACGCTCGCCGCCGAGGCGATCATGACCAGCGACACACGGCCGAAGGAGGTCGCGGTGGAATTCAAGCTGGGTGGAAATACCATCCAACTCGGCGGCATCGCCAAGGGCGCCGGCATGATCCAACCCGGTATGAGCCCGACCGGGGCGCGCCCCGCCTCCACACCACAGGGGCTGCACGCCACCATGCTCTCCTACCTGACCACCGACGCAAATATCGCCGCCGGTATTCTCAAAAAATGCCTGCGCGAAGCGGTCGCCCAAAGTTTCAACTGCATCACCGTCGACGGCGACATGAGCACCAACGACACGGTGGTGCTGTTGGCCAACGGCCTAGCTGGCAACGGCAAATTGAGTGCGGCGGATTTGAAAACGTTTCAGGCCGCGCTGAATCACGTCTGCCTTGAGTTGGCCAAGATGATCGTCCGCGACGGGGAAGGCATCACACGAGTCGTGACTGTGCACGTGGCCGGAGCCAAGTCCAACACCGACGCCGATGCCGCCGCGAGGGCGGTCGGTAACAGCGCACTCGTCAAGACGAGCTGGTACGGCGGCGATCCGAACTGGGGCCGGATCATCGATGCGCTGGGCTACTCCCCTGCGACAATTGTCGAGGAAAAAGTCGACATTGCCTACAGCGCCACCGGCACACGGAAGAAAGTTTATTCGCTTAAAAAAGGACGCCCTACCCGCACGTCGTTCGAGACACTTTGCAAAACGGTCGAGCCGAGTGAGTTCGACCTGCACATCAACCTGAACCTCGGCCGGGGCGAGGCCATCCTGTACGCCGCTGATCTCACCGAGGAATACGTCGATTTCAACAAGGGGGACATCACCGATCCCGCATCGCTGGGAGGATAAATGGATCAACTGATTGCCAAAGCGGCCACTCTTCTGGAGGCGTTGCCATACGTTCAGCGGTTTCGTGGTGAGACATTCGTCACAAAGTACGGCGGCAGTTTCATGGACTCGGACGATCCGGCCACTCGAAGTGGGGCCGCGCGCGACAGCGTGTGCCTCGAGGCGGTTGGCAGCAATCCGGTCGTCGTTCACGGTGGCGGCAAAGCGATCACGAAGGCGCTGGCTGAGTCCGGAGTCGAGACGCACTTCGTGCAGGGCCACCGCGTGACCACGCCGGAATCGGTGAAGGTGGTCGAGCAGGTTTTGTCACACAAGGTGAACCCCGGTATCGTCGGGATGATCAACGAGCTTGGCGGCAAAGCGCGTGGGTTTTCTGGCAGGGAGATTTTTCGCTGCCAACCGTTTCGGCCGCTTGGCCAAGCGGGGAAACCGATCGACATTGGCCTCGTCGGCGAGGTGACGGAGGTCAACACCGCCCCGCTGCTGGAGTGCATCGAGCAGGACATCACCCCGGTGATCAGCCCCACGGCCACCGGCGAGGACGGGCAGGTTTACAACTGCAACGCCGACGTGGCGGCTGGCCAGGCGGCGGTGGCGCTACGGCCCAAGCGCTTGGTTTACATGAGCGATGTGCCGGGCCTGCTGCAAAACCCGGACAATCCGGCGAGCGTCATCTCACACCTGCCGGTGGCCGAGGTTGAGGCGTTGAAAAACAGTGGTGTCATTTCCAAGGGCATGATCCCGAAGGTCGACAGCGCCGTCCGCGCGGTCGCCGCCGGAGTCGAGAAGGTGTTTTTCATCGACGGCCGGATGGATCACTCGTTGTTGCTGGAGATTTTTACCGATGCCGGTGTCGGCACAGAGATTGTTGAAAAATGAGTCAGGAAATTAAGGATCGCTTCAGGCAATTCGTCGCCCCGACCTACGGGCGGTTCCCGATCACGCTGGATCGCGGCGAGGGTGCGTACGTCTGGGACACCGACGGCAAGCGTTACCTCGACCTGGGTGGCGGCATCGCGGTGAACTGCCTCGGCCACGCCCATCCGGAAATCAGCCAGGTGCTCGCCGAGCAGTCGAGTCGCCTGATGCACTGCACCAATTTTTACCACTTCGACGGCCAGGCGCAGCTCGCCGAAAACCTGGCCAAGCGGCTTGGCCAAGGGCGTATGTTTTTCTGCAACAGCGGCGCGGAGTCATCGGAAGTGATGATCAAGTTGGCCCGGCGATTCGGCCAGGCGGAAGGCCGGTTCGAAATCATCACGGCGGAAAACTCGTTCCACGGCCGGACGATGGCCGGCATCTCGGCGAGCGGGCAAGCGAAGGTAAAGGACGGGTTCGCACCCCTGCTCGACGGATTTACGAACGTGCCGTTTGACGATATCGATGCCGTGCGATCGGCCCTCTCCCCCGCCACCGTAGCGGTGATGCTTGAAGGCGTACAGGGCGAAGGCGGCATCCGGCCGATATCGGCGGACACGCTGCTTGGGTTGCGGCAATTGTGCGACGAACACAACCTGCTCCTGCTGTGGGATGGCGTGCAGTGCGGGCATTTTCGCACCGGCTCGTTCCAAAGTTTTCAAGCCATCCTCGGCGACCGGCTCGGAGATTTTTTGCCGGACGCAGTGGGCATGGCCAAGTCGCTCGGCGGCGGCTTCCCGATGGGGGCAGTGTGGATCGCCGAGAAGCACGCCGACGTTCTTGGCCCCGGCACTCACGGTTCGACCTTTGGCGGCAACCCGCTGGCGTGCGCGGTGGCGAACAAGATTCTCGAGGTGATCGACCGCGACGACCTCGCCGCCAACGCGAAAGCGCTTGGACAATTTTTTTTCGATGAACTGGCCAAGCTGCGGGAGAAATACCCGGAGGCAATCCGCGAAGTTCGCGGGCACGGCCTGATGATCGGCATCGAGATGGGCGGCGACTTCGACTCATTCGACGACGGCAAACCGGCGGCGGTGCAGTGGGTATCGGCCCTGCACGAGACAGGGATGCTTACCATCCCGGCGGGCTCGGCGGGCGTCCGGTTTTTGCCCCCACTCAATCTTACCCAGGAGGAGGCCCAAGCCGGTCTCGCTTTGTTTGAAGAAACCATCCAAAAGGTAATCGCATGAAACATCTCTTGAAACTCGAAGGCATGACCGGCGCGGCGATGGAGGAAATCCTCGCCTCGGCGAATGCCATCAAGGCGGGGCGCGGCGTGGGCGAAACCAAGCCGCTTGACGGGCAGACTTGGGCGATGATTTTCACCAAGTCCTCGACGCGCACGCGGGTGTCGTTTGAGGTCGGCATCCGCGAACTTGGCGGCTCGGTGATGTTCCTCAACTCGAACGACATGCAGCTGGGCCGCGGCGAACCGATAAAGGACACCGCGCGCGTGCTGGGCCGGATGGTACACGGGGCGGTCATCCGCACCTACGCGCAGTCGGACGTCGAGGAGTTCGCGGAATACTCCGGCATCCCGACCATCAACGCGCTGACCGACGACGAGCATCCATGCCAGATCCTGACCGACATTTTCACCTTTGAGGAGGCCCGCGGCCCGATCGGGAGCAAGGTCGTCACCTACGTGGGCGACGGCGCCTGCAACGTGCCCCTCTCGTGGGTGCACGCGGCGGCGGCGCTGGACTTCGAGCTGCGGATCGCCGCCCCGGCGGAGTTCCAGCCAAGCGCGGAGACATTGGCCAAGGCCGGCGGCAACATCACCTGCACCGAGGACATCCAGTCTGCCGTCGACCAAGCGGACATGGGCTACACCGACGTCTGGGTGTCGATGGGCATGGAGGCCGAGGCGAAGGCGCGCTTGGCCAAGCTGGCCGGCTACCAGATCAACGCCGGAGTGATGCGCTTGGCCAAGCCGGACGCGCTCGTGATGCATTGCCTCCCCGCCTACCGCGGCAAGGAGATCGACGAGGAAACCTTCGAGGCCCACGCCGACACCATCTTCACCCAGGCCGAAAACCGGCTGCACACACAGAAGGCGATCCTCGCCTGGCTGGCCGGTTAATTCCATTGCCAACGGTAACCGGCCGGTGCGAGACTCGACGCGATGCCGAGCATAGAAAAGCCCAAGCGAATCAACGTCCGACGGCCTGACATCATGGAGAAGGTCAAGGCCGAGGTCGTGACGCATTACCGCAGTGAACTGATCGAGCACATTCGCGCCCACGACTGCAGGTTCGCCCACGGCGACACCGGCATACGCCTGGCCAAGGAGTTCGGTTTTTGTTACGGGGTTGAACGGGCGATCGATATGGCCTACGCGGCGCGGCGGCATTTTCCGCGCGAACA
>CAYWMH010000011.1:0-19317 GCA_964459315.1 uncultured Verrucomicrobiota bacterium | reverse complement strand
GAAAACACGGCGGCAAGACGGGTGAAGAATTGAAAGCTGAAGGGAAATGAAACACTAAGCCTTTCCTAGAGCTTTCAGCATTCCTTGGTTTACCTAAAAGGTTTCTAGTACTAGCTCAATCGGACGCAAAGAGCAGTGTTCAAATTATCCCTCCATGATTTCGAAGATGGCTTCCACTTCTACCGCTGCTCCGGTGGGCAGGGCGGCGAAGCCCAGAGCACTGCGGGCGTGATAGCCATTGCTATCTTTGCCATAAATCTTGTGCAACAAATCCGATGCTCCGTTTATTACTATGTGCTGGTCCGTAAAGTTGGGTGCGGAGTACACGCAGCCAAGCAGTTTGATTACCTTCAGTCCGTTGATGGTACCGTGCGTGTTGTACACAGAGTTCAAAATCTTCCTCGCGCAATCCTCGGCTGCGGCATAGCCTTCCTTCACGGACAAGCCTGCTCCCAGCACACCAGTGGTTGTGCTAACGTGGCCAGAGGTGATTAACAGATTACCGGTGCGAACGCAGAGATTTAAATAGCCCGGCTCCTGCTTCTTGAAATCAACACCCAATTCCTTTGCTTTATCTTCAGGTTGCATGGGGTGATCTTAATACAGGTCCCGCGCCAGAGGAAGCCAATTTTGTTACTCCAATAAACGTGAGGAATCGAAGGCTGTTGTCGACTAACTCAACTCCCTCCACCATCTGAACGCCGCAGGGTTGTTGTTCGAGGGCAACAGTTAAAACGCCTTGAAAACTGGCTTTAGCGTGGTCATTGTTTCTTCGGTTACCCCATTAACACTATGAAAAAACTAATCTCATTAATCATATTTGTCGGGCTGGCAATCAATGTCAGCGGTCAGAATCAAACCACGAACGGCGAGGAAGCTATGGCCAAAATTAGTTGGCTGATTGGAGAGTGGGAAGGGACGGGATCAAATGGGAACACACAGCAAGTCTCATATAAATGGGCAATTGAAAACGTAGCGATGTCGATCACAACTGGAGGCAGAATGCAGAATAGTGGAGTTCTTGGATTTGACAGAACAAAGAGCAAACTTGTTGGTAAATCCTACTCAAGGAGAGGGCACATCGATACCGAATGGTCATTTGCGGATGGCAAAATTATTGAAAAATTAACAATAAACGTAACGATGCAAGGTGAGGATCGTGAATTTAACCTTGCTCGCAGTTACCGTAGCGTCGACAAAAACACCATGGAAATGACTATGCATCGGCTTAACGATGATGGAGAATTGGGTGCAGTGATGGAGCGATTTGGGACAATAAAATATAAGCGCAAAAAAAGCCTTAAAGGCGAAAACAGCTAAACCGACCCGCTCCACCGCTTAAACGCCGGAGGGTTGTTTTATCCACTATGGAGCCATAGACCAAAGAAACAAAGAAATGAAAGACCGATTGTCAAAGCTAAGTGTTTTGGTTGTCAGCTACAAATATGATTTGAGAGAAGACAACGACTTAATTGAACTCAGCAAAGATGAAGACATGCTGAAAATCTGGAGCACAATTCCTGGTTTGGGGGTTAAGTTTGCATTAGCGAATCCTGAGGAAAATGAATACGGTGGGGTTTACCTATTTGAAGATGCCGCTTCATTGGAGGCGTTCCTTGCTTCTCCGCTTCTCAAAGAGTGGGCTGAACATCCCGACGTTAGCGAGCTTAAGTTTAAGAAATACCAAGTCTTGCCAGATTTTACTCAGAAGACGATTAAACCAAATTATATCAGCGGGGATTTCATTAACGATCTACGACCAAAAAATTAATTTGTGCCTTCTTTTGGTTTCTCCAAACCAAGACTATCAGTTAATTGTTCATTGCGGTTGATGATGCCTCTCTGCATCTCTCTTTTGACCAAAAATTCTCCAAGCACAAATCCATTGTTGATGAATTGATCGCGTGGAGTTGGGAAGCCCCCCGCCGCCTATTCGGAATTAGCTTGCTGGATTAGATGAGCCTTGTTTGAGTTCGTCCCGTCTGAACTGACTTTTGTGCCGGTAATTCACTGAAAGTTGTCAAATTAATCGGCACAAACTGAAAACAGGCCGCGTATTTCCTTGGAAAGAAAGTTTTTTAGATGACTGCGCCGGATTTAGGATCCGGTTCCCTCGGGAGTGAAGGTTCGACTCCTTTCGCGCGTACTATCTTCAAGCATCCCCTACCTCGACACTTCAGATAAAACCTTAAGTGTGATCAAGGTAATGGCCATTACTTCATAATTCAACATTGCTTAAACAAGCAGAAAGCGAGAAATTGCCTCCGAAGGTAACAAAATAATAAAAAATTACATTATAGAAGAGATGAAAGTTGCGTCAATTATACCATTCACAATTTTACTACTGGCGGGGTGTCAATCTACTTTCCAAGGTGTGAACCCCGCTGAGAACGGAGTCATTCACAAAGCAGCCAATGCTGGCGATTTGGAAGCGGTACGCGATTTTCTGAAAAATGGTGTGGACGTTAACTCCCAATACTTTCTCCCCGGTGAAAAGCCACCCACACACAACTTGGGAACGCCATTGCTATTCGCTGTCGAAGGTGGAAATATTCAGATCGTCGAGCTACTTCTCGAAAAAGGTGCGGACGTTAACGCGAAAAATATCGTCCAAGTCACTCCGTTACTTTCTGGAGTCGATTTAAACAACTACGGTATCGTCAAACTACTCATAACTCATGGTGCGGATTTAAATGCCCAAACTGAGACTGGAACAAGTCCATTGCACAATGCCGCCATTTATGGCCGTAACAGGATTCTCAAACTACTGGTTGAACATGGAGCGAATCTAAATATAAGAGCCAGATACGGAAAAACGCCATTGGATGAAGCGATCAAATATAAGCAAACCGCTGTTGTTCAAATACTACGCAAACATGGTGCGATAACTGGTGAACAATTAGACTCTGGGAAATAATGAAATACTCCATTTTTACGATCGCCGTGGTGTTGCTGACTGGGTGTGCCACCCATAAAACGAATTCAATCGATTTGGTGACATCGATGCCATGGAAATCCAGACTGGAACGAGACATCGTGTATCATACCGTAGATGGGATGGATCTCAAATTGGATATCCATCTTCCAGATGCTTGGATGGCCGGCCCGCCTTGGTGGGGAGATCATGGTTTAGGCAAAAGGCCGGTCTTTTTTTACATCCATGGAGGCGGGTTTGTTGTGGACGACAAGGAGTCTCGTCAGCTGAGGATTTTGCCCTTTATTGCCCGTGACTGGATCGTCGTAAATATCAACTACCGATTGTCACACGAAGCGAAGGCCCCAGCAGCGGTCGCTGATTGTTTAAAGGCGCTGGATTGGGTATTCGAGAACGCAGAAAAATATCAAATTGATACCGATCGAATAGTGGTTTCAGGCGATTCTGCCGGTGGCCATCTCGCATTATTGACTGGCATGCTGATGGAGGGCGATTCCCTATGTGGGGGTAAATACCTTGTGGATAAAACAAACCGAGTTGCCGCTATCATCAACTGGTTTGGAAGCACAGATTTTTCTCTTCAAGATCCTTATCAAAGAAGTGTCTATAAAACGCCACACGACTGGTTTGACCCTAATGATGATTATGAAGAATTAATCCACTCGTTGTCGCCTGTTAATTACGTTCGCAGCGGAGGTGTTCCGGTACTGACAATTCACGGTACGATCGACCCTGCGGTTCCCTTTAACCAAGCTGAGTTATTGCACAAAAAACTTCGAAATGCCGGCGTGATGGAAAAGCTGGTTTCGATTCCTGATAAAAAGCATGGAAATTTCTCTGTTGAAGAAAGAGTTATTATTTTCAAGGAGACAATCGCTTTTTTAAACCGCTGCAATCCTGCAATCAAATTATGATTCCAGAGCGTAGCGTCAAAGAGCTTAGGAAGAATGTCTAACGCGACGGGTTGTTGATAACTTGAAAGGCGTACAGCCGGCCGTTTTTCAGGTGGAACCGCAGTTGGATGATTTCGCCTTTTGCCGAACCCAAGTCGCGTCCACCTTGCCAGCGCGGTTCCCAGCGCAGGGCGTCCAGTTTGCCTGACTCGGCGGTGTGGGTGATCCGGCCGGTTTTGTCGAGTACCTCCACGCGGATGTTGTCGCCCTGCCCGTTGACCTGCAGTTGGCTACCCTCGAGCCTGAAGGGCTTGATCAAAATCATCCCGGGCTCCGCCCCTGTGGCGGTGAAGCTGATGAAGCGGTCGCGCTTCAGGGTGGCCAGGCCGATCCCGTGCGGGCCGCGGTCGGGGATGCCGTGGCGCTCGCGGAAACCGTTGTAGTACACCCAGTGGCGGTCTTTATGGGTGACGATTTGTGAGGCGGGAAAAATCATGTCCTTGTCGAAGCTGCCATCCGGGCCGCGGGGGACGAACGGCTGCCCGGCATACACCCAGGTGAGGTCCCACATAGCGTTGCCGCGGGTGGTGCCGATGTAAAAATTCACGATGTCTTGCTCGTGTCGCTTTTGATGGTTCGGACGACGATCATAGGGCGCGCCCGGCTTGGGGATGTTTTCGTAGACGGACATCAGGGCGAAGTGTACGCCTTCATGAATCCAGTCGGTCAGCGCGTAAATCTGCCGGCGGTAGATTTCGTCCTCCGGCCCCCTGCCGAATTTCCATTCACGCACGGTGCGCCAGTTGCGCGGGTTGGCCTTGATGTCCGGGTTCACCATGTCGCGCGTGCCACGCACCTCCAGCCCGTCGGCCGGCCGCGCAAAATCGGTGCGCGTGAACATCCGGTACACCTTCGCCTCGCCGTCCCACACGATCTGGTTGTAGGTGTCCGCCGCACGATGTGTCACCGGCTTGCCGTCGTTGTAGGCATTCCAGTGGATGCCATCGGCGGAGTAGCCCAGCACGGCCGCGTGCGGGCGCAGGTAGGCGTAGCAGATTTTGTAGCGATGCGCCGGGTCCGTCTCGTTCGGGTCGATGTAAAAGGAGGCGGTGTTGTGATGCGCGGGATCAAGCCCCTTGAGCAGTGAAATTTTCTCGAAGTGCAGACCATCCACCGACTCGGCGTAGCCGTATGGGTTGCCGCGATACCACAATTTGAACTTCCCCTCGTCGTGCAGCACCGTGCCGTAAAAGTACCCCTCGAAGACCGGCTTGCCGCCGTTCTGCTTTTCCACCCTGCCCAGCTCCCGTGTCACCCCGCTCTTCTCGGCCACCACCCAGTCGTCCACCAGGAGCTGCTTGCGAAGCCCCACTTTCACCGGTTCCGCGGTCACGCCGGGGGCACTCAACAAAAACAGATGAGACAACAATCCAACGACCCAAGCCCTTTGATTCAGGGAAAAAATCATGCCTTCGCCGGATACTGCGCGACTCACCGCGTGACGCAAGTCAAAGTCCGACCGCCCGCTTGGCCAAGCGCCCACCTCTCCCGGCGCTTGCCAAGCGGAACAAATTCCTTTCGTTGACGGCGGCGTTTGGCGACAACTGCGGGACGACATGAGGTTTTTTGCAATTCTCACTGTAGCGCTCCTCCTGCTTGGCGGGCCAAGCGCCTGGCCGGCGCCGATCATCTCCGAGTTCATGGCAGTCAATCGATCGACGGTGGTGGACGATGATGACGACCGCTCCGACTGGATCGAACTGTTCAACCCAAGCGGCACTTCGGTGAACCTGAAGGGCTGGGCGCTGACGGATGATCCCACCCACAAAACCAAGTGGACGTTTCCAAACGTAACGCTTGGCTCGCGCGAGTACCGTGTGGTGTTTGCCTCCGGCAAAAATCGCACGGTCTTGAACGCGCCGTTGCACACGGATTTCCGGCTCAGCCGCGAGGCCGGCTACCTCGCCCTACTGAATACGGGCGGGAAGGTCGCGTATGCGTTCGCGCCGGAGTACCCGGAGCAGTTCGATGATGTGTCGTTTGGCAAGGGCAACACGAAGCGCAACGAGGTGATCCTGCTCCGCGAGAAGTCCGCCGCACGCGCGCTGGTGCCCAAGACCAGCACCGCGGGCAGGGGCTGGAAGGAGCTGGACTTCGACGACAGCAGTTGGAAGAAGGGCAAGACTGCGGTTGGGTACGATTACGGCAGCCGCATCGGGCTGAGTGTCTCCGAGATGCGCAACAGCACGGAGTCGGTGTACATCCGCGTGCCGTTCACGGTGACGGACCTATCACAGATCGAGGAGGTGGTGTTGCGCCTGAAATACGAGGACGGCTTCACCGCGTTCATCAACGGCAAAAAAATCGCAAGCGACAACGCACCCTCGTCGCTCAACTGGAAGTCCGGCGCCCCGCAAAACCGGCCGGACTCCATCGCGACCACCCCGGTGGAATTCAGCATCGCCGGGTTCGCAAACGTGCTGAAGACGGGCGACAACATTCTCGCCATCCAGGGGCTCAACAACAAGGTCACCAGCTCCGACCTGTTGATCCATCCGGAGATTGTCGCGTACAAAAAATCCGAGGTGAAGGAGTCGTTCGGTTTTATGTTCCAACCCTCGCCGGGCGAACGCAACAACGACACCGTGACCGGCGTGGAGGCGGAGGTGGTGTTCAAGCAGCCCAGCCAGGTTTTCCAGACCTCGGTGGAGATCGAGCTGGCCAAGCCGGAGACCGCCAGTGCCGAGTCGAAAATCCACTACACCACCGACGGCTCCGTGCCGCACGGGGCATCGACGGTTTACACGGCCAAGCTGACCCTCAACAACACGACCTCGATCAAGGCGCGGCTGGTGCATCCCGGCGGAGGCATGGGGCCGGTCGGGAGCGAGATGTACATCGAAATCCAGCGCAGCCTGGCCAGCGCCTCGTCCAATCTGCCGCTAATCCTCCTTGAGAATTACGGCGGCGGACGACCGCCATCGGGCGATTACCAGATGGCCTCGATGGCCATAATCGAGCCGGAAAACGGGCGTAGCCGCTTCAGCAATGGTTTTGCAGCGGCCAGCCAGGTCGGGATCAAGGTACGCGGCTCCAGCACGGGCGGACGCTCCAAGGCGTCGCTGTCACTTGAGGTGCAGGACGAGTTCGGCGAGGACAAAAATCTCCCGTTGCTCAGCATGCCCAGAGAATCGGACTGGGTGCTTTGGGGTCCGTACAACTTTGACAGGACGCTGATGCATAACCCGTTTATTTTCGAGTTGAGCCGCCAGATTGGCAGATACGCGCCGCGCACCCGGTTTGTCGAGCTGTATCTCAACACCGGCGGGGGCCCACTCTCCAGCGCGGACTATTACGGAGTGTATGCGCTGATGGAGAAGATCAGCCGTGATGCCGACCGCGTGGACGTCGAACGGCTGTTCGAGGAGCATAATAAGGAACCGGATGTTTCTGGGGGCTATATCCTCAAGATCGACCGGGCTGATCCCGGTGACTCCGGCTTTAGCGCCGGCCGGCAAAACATCAAGTATGTTTATCCAAAGGAAATGGAAATGGAACGGCCTGAACGTGACGCCCAGCAGCAATATATCCGGCAGTTTTTGAACCAGATGGGCGATGCACTGTACGCTTCGTATTTCAAGGATCCTACCAGGGGCTATGCAAAATACCTTGATGTTGACGCAGCGATCGACCATCATCTTCTCAATGTCGTGGCCTTCAATGGCGATGCGCGCCGGCTGAGTGGTTACATGTACAAACCTCGGGGCGGCAAGCTAACCTTCGGCCCGATTTGGGATTTCGATCGGGCGCTTGGCTCGACGGATGGAAGGGACAACAATCCCAGGACGTGGCGATCGACATCCGGGGATCGCGGAACGGATTTTTTCAACTACCCGTGGTGGAACCGCATGTTTCGGGACATCGATTTTTTTCAGAAATACATCGACCGCTTCCAGTCGCTACGCCAGGCGGAGTTCAGCACTGCCAACATCAACGCGATCATCGACGGGATGGCCAACGAGTTGAAGGAAGCCCAAAAGCGCGACCTGGCGAAGTGGAACCAGCGGCCGCGCAGCCAGTACGGCGGCACCTACCAGGGCGAAGTGAACCACATGAAAACATGGCTCGCCCAGCGGATTACGTTCATGGAAAAACAGTTTGTCGATCCGCCGGAATCCGGCCAGCCGGCCGGGTACATCCAACCCGGCACGCGAGTCAGCCTCAAGTCGAGGGAAGGCGGAAAAATCTATTACACGCTGGACGGCACCGACCCGCGAAAGGCGGGCGGCAGTGTCGCCGCAAAGGCCATCCTTTACACCGGGACATCCCTGCAGATCAACGAGAGCACCCTGCTAACCGCGCGCGTTTACAAGACTAGCCACCGCGGCCTGACCGGCTCGAACAACCCACCGCTCTCCAGCAAGTGGTCGGGCCCGTTGAGGCATTTTTATTCGGTCGCACCTTCACCGGGCGAGGGCGATCTGCTCGTCTCGGAACTGAACTACCATCCCGCCGACCCGTCGCCGGATGAACTTGCGGTGGATCCCTCGTTCCGGGCATCCGACTTCGAGTTCCTCGAGTTGCTGAACAACAGCGACCAGCCGTTGACCCTCACCGGCCTGACGGTCGCTGACGAGGTACGCTTCGCCTTCCCAACCGGCACGGACACCATTCTCGACCCCGGCCAACGGCTGCTGCTGGTGCACAATGCCATCGCGTTCGCCGCCCGCTACGGCACGCGGCTCGACATCGGCGGGGTGTACACCGGTAAATTGAACAACGGCGGCGGCCGGTTGACGATCATGGCCCCGGGCGGCTCACCGGTTTTCGAGTTGACTTACTCGGACGACTGGCATCCCACGACCGACGGCCAGGGCTTTTCGCTCGTGGCCAAGCGGGTCGTACCGCCTGGGGCGGAGTCGGCCGCGGACGATTGGCGGCCAAGCTGGGAAACGCACGGCTCACCGGGAAGGCCGGATGAGCAGGTCCGCACCCAGTTCACGGAAATTCGTCTTTCCGCGGAGGGGGTTGTGCTGTTGTTTCCAGTTCCCGCGGGCCGGAAGGCGGTGGTGCAATACACCGATGCGCTTGGCCAAGCGGAATGGCAGGCGATCAAAACCACCGAAGCCGCCAACCAAGCGCGGGCCGTTCAGGTCATCGACAGCGCTTGGCCAAGCCGGGCCAACCGGTTTTACCGGCTTCTGCTCAAGCCGCGCGAATGACCGGCAGCTAGTCCAAGCGCGGATCGGGTGTTTTACTTTCCACCCTCTTTTGGTAGGAATCGGAACAATTCACTATCCAGTCGACCCTGAATGCGGTCGCCAGGCTCGGTTCCGAACCGCGTGAGCACCACGGTTCCGGCCAAGCGACCAAATGACTCGCGTGAGTTCGCAAGAAACAGGTCGCCCTGGGCAGGGCTGGCAAACACGTCTATGCGATAGGACTCCTCCGGCTTCGCATCTGTCAGCCTTGGCCGGGGGAAGGTCACCTCAAGCGCCTCCGGTTCCCCAGCGGCGGCATTCCCGCGATGGATGCGGAGCGTGACCGAGCGCCGCCCGTTTTGCCGGATACCAAACGCGGGCGAACTGAATGCGACAACCTGGTTGCCATACTTCATGCCGACCTTTCCAGTTCCCTTGACAGGGGCAAAGCCGCCCCTGTCTTCTTTGGCATCGACCCAGTCGAGGGAAAACTCGCTGTCGCTGTCACCGATCTTAACGATTTCCCCCATCATTTCGCGCGGCTCAAGCGACCAGTCGGGAGATTTTCCATCTTCAATCTCATCAAGAATTTCGGCGCGTCGCCGATTGATGAACTTTTTGAATGACTCGGTGCGGCGCTGAGTCCAGAAGCTTTTCTCAACTCGATGGGAAGCGATCATGGCCTGCAGTTGGTCGACCTGTTCAACCAGTCGGTCTTCCTGCCAGACCGTGTCGAGAAGGTCTCGCATGACGGCTAGATAGTTTTTCCTGGCCTCCGAATTCTCGTAAAGCCGACGGGGTATGGCGGCGTCTGCCTTGACCGACTTGGGCGGTTCGAAACCGCGACGCCAGAACATGTTCCGGTCCGTGGCCAGTTGATCCAAACCCCATGGTAGAAAATGCAGCCGCTCAGATTTGGAATCCAAATAAACAAAGTAATTATTCTTATTGCTGACATAGCCGTCCCAGTGCCCCACAAGTACCTCAGCCGCCCAGAAACGATAAAACCTGTCGAGATCGAGGTGCCGACCCAGCTGGTCGAGAACCGAATCGTCCCCAACATCCAGCGCAATGCTCGCGGACTGAAGCGTTTCGATGGCCTTTTTCGAACCGAACTTGCGTTCAAAACGAACGAGGGAGGACACATCAAAGTCGCACACCGTACCCTCGTACAGCGTTCCTTTCGCGCTCTTGAACGCGCGCCGAAAGAGGTGCTTGTCGAGCGACTCGACGTTGGAGTAAATGCCAAGCGAATTGCCGTTCACGCTAATCTGCGCAAGATTGCAGTGAGAGGCAGGCAGGCCCGCGGCCCGAAACAATTGGAACCCGATGAGCTGGTGAACCCGAGAGGGATCCTGCTTGTTGTTGTTTAGAGTCAGCGTGTCGACACCAGCAAATCGTCTGTCCTTGTCAAACCGGTCGATCTGCACCTTGAGCGAAGGGCGTTCATGATCTAGCGAGCCGACGAATCCCTTCTTACGCACGGCTACCTTCCCCACCTTGGTGCCGTCGATCGTCAACTGTGCCGTCACATAATCGAACGGTTTCTTCTGGTCCGAGGGAGGGATATCCGTTCGCAGGGTTTTCACTAGCGATCGGTGTTGTGCCCTTATCCGGTCCCAGTCCGCCGGATTCAAATCCAGCTCGATCCGGACGAGGCGGGAGGAGTCAAAAAAACGCTCGAATCCGTATGGAGCAAGATCCTTGGCCGCCGATGAGACTGTTAAACATAAGACAGATAGCAGAGCCGCGAGCAGCCGGTTTCTGAAGTGCATGGTTGTCGTTGTTTACTCCTTTTTAAACTTCAGGCCCAGCTTGCGGAGTTTGGGCCAGATGACCGCGCGGCAGTACGGCGCGTTCGCGTTCAGGTTGAAGTAATTCTGGTGATACTCCTCGGCCTTATAAAAGGTCGAGGCCTTGGTGATCTCAGTCACGATCGGGTTGCGGAATTCGCCCGAAGCGTTGGCCGCCTTCATCGACTTTTGCGCCACCGCCTTGTCGGCGTCGGAGTGGTAAAAAATCGCCGAGCGATACTGCGTGCCAATGTCCGCACCCTGTCGATTGAGCGTGGTCGGGTCGTGCGCCTTCCAGAACACCGCGAGCACTTTCTCGAGCGTGATCTTGGCCGGGTCAAATTCCACCTTCACCACCTCGGCGTGGCCGGTGCGGCCGGTGCAAATCTGCTTGTAGGTCGGGTTTGGGACGGAACCGCCCATGTAGCCGGAGGTCACCTTGGTGATGCCGTCGATCCGCTGGTACACCGCCTCCACGCACCAGAAACAACCGGCTCCAAGCGTGATCGCGCCGGCCTTGGGAGCCGGAGTCACCAGCGGTTCGTTGGATGGATTCGACACGGTTTTTGGTGTGGCAGCCGGCTTGGACGCGCTGTCATCCGCCCGGCCGCAGGCCGCGCAGCTGATCAGGATCGTCCAACTGAAAAGCTTCAGGATCGTGTTCATTTGATTTCAAGTCGACGCCGCAAAAACTACCACCCCACCTGGCCAAGCGGAAGCCAAAAAGGCTACGGGGTGACGGTGCGGTAAAAGTGATCGCGCCCCGGCAATGCTGTTTCGTCGATGAACTCCACCGGCTTGGCCGCTCCCTCGAGGAGCGTGAGCACCTTCCATCGGCGCAGGTCGGTCGAGGTCTCGACACGGTACAGTTGGCCCTCCTGCCCGGCGATGACCAGCCGTGGCTTGGCGCCGTTGGCCGGGGTGGCCGAGAGCGTCGGTGGCACCGGCGGTGCGGCCAGGCGGCCCGACTCGAGGATCAACCCGGCACGACCGGCGATGACGAACCGCCGGTCGCCAAACGCCACCCCGCCGAGCGTTGTCTCCGTGCCGGAGCTTCGGCGGATCCACGCCTTGCCGTCCGACGACGTCAGCAGCGTACCGTTCGCGCCGATCGCCACGAACATCCCACCGCCGAATGTCACGTCGTTGAGCCATTCGTTTGTGCCGGACTTGGCCGCGAGCCAGCGCCGGCCGTCGCCCGAGTGCAGGATCGTGCCCTTGAAGCCGACGGCAACAAACCGGCCGTTACCAAACGCCACACTCTCGAGGCCGTTCGATGTCGGCGCGTTGCGCTCCGTCCACTTTGTGCCGTTGGCGGATGTGACGATCGTGCCCCGCGTGCCAACGGCCACGTATTGCGCGCCGTCGTGGGTGATATGCTTGAGCCAGGCAGTGGTGCCGCTGTCGTGAAACGCCCACGCCTCGCCGTCCGCCGACAGGCCGACCCTGCCCCCCTTGCCGACGGCGAGAAACCGATCGCCGTCGTGGATCACATCCTCGAGGTTCACCCTCTCGACGCCATTGGCCAGGCGCCACGCGCGCCCGTTCTTGGAAACCGTCACCGTGCCCAGCCAGCCGACGGCGAGGTGCGTCCCTTGGCCAAGCGCACCCCCGAAGAGCCGCTGCTTTGTGCCGTTGTCGCCGACCCTGGCCCAGGCCGCCGCCCCGGCGTCGCGCTTGGCCAACGTGCCGCCGTCGCCGCCGACGAGAAACTGCCCGTCGCCAAATGTCGCAAATGAGAAATTGCCGGTGTCCGGCAGCGTGATTTCTGTCCAGCTATTAATCGGGTCGTCGCTCCCCTCGACCGCGACCGGGATCGTGTCCTCCGCGCTGCCGCCCCTGCCGTCAACGACGGTGCAGGTGACCACAAACGTCGAGCCGGCACCTATGAAGTAGGTGTGCGAAACCGTTTTGCCGTATGCCACGTCGCTGCCGTCGCCAAAGTCCCAGCGATAAAACAGCGCGTCGTTGTCCGGGTCGGTGCCGCTGGCCGTGAGGCTGAACGGCTCGCCCACTTTGCCCTTCACCGAAGCCCCGTCGATGCTCACGGACGGCGTGCGATTGGAGGCGACCGAGCCGTACACCACCCGCATGTCCACCCACAACTTGTAACCGTCACCGCCGCGTGCCACCGGCGTGAGCGACATCTTCCGCCTGCTGTCGTGAAACGTGCTGCCCATCTTCAGCGAGTGGTCGCGCGGCTGGCTTTCCTCGAACGCCCGGCGCGTCTCTGGCGTCATGTCGAGCAACAGTGAGCCGTCGCCGTGCATCCAACCACCGGATTTCAGGCCCCAGCGGAGCATGATCTCCTCGCCGACCAGCCAATGCCGCACCGCGACCCAGTAGTCGCGCCCGGAGTTTTTGCCGATCTTGAGCGCGCGCACCCCGATGCCGGCCTCGCGGTGATCGTGCGCCTTCACGCGGTAGGTGCCGGTGCGCGAGACCGACTTCACCGACGCGCTCGAAATCCACGACAGGTAATTCTTGAAGTAAACGTTGTAATGTCCGTACGGCGAGAAATTGCCCATGTTGTCGTACGGATCGCCGTACTCCTCGTGATCGCCGGCGCCGATCGGGGAGTCGCCCTGCGACGGCACCCAGGCATTCGCGTGGTAGAGGCCGAGGTTGTGGCCGATCTCGTGCTGTATCGTGTCGTTGCTGAACCCGCCGTTGAGCCAAAGCCCGATCGTGCCGACGCGCGCCTTGCCGGCCCAGCCGTCGAAGATCGAGTCGAAGCAGACGATGTACAGGTCGTGGTCGCGGTAGTTGTATTTCGCGTCGAGTTCCTTGGCCGCGTTGCGGCCGTGGGCCAGCAACTCGTCGTCGCGGCTCTCCGGCTCGGCCTGGTACCACGCCGCCGGCTTGGGCATCCGCAAAACGCCCGGCACCAGCACCGTCTCGATCGTGAACTTGCCGTACGAGTTGTCGCCGAGAAACTCGTTCGTGCGTCTCATCGCGAACGCCGTGGCCTCGTCGTTGAGCGGGTTGCCCTCCCGGTCGGGGAAATCGACGCGGATGAACAGGATGCGCTTATTGCCGGTTGTCCACGACACGGACGGCCCCCGCTTGTCCACCGTCCGCAGCCGCACCTCCGGTCCAAGGACCTGCTCGGCGGCGACGAGTTGCTGCTGCCAAGCCTCAGCCTCCGCCGGGGAGTCGAATACCCGCCGTTCCCCCGCCAGCGACAACACGGTCTGGTTCGCCGGAAGGCCGAGCGCGGTTTTCTCGGCGACGGAAACCCCCCGGGCCGGTTCGTCGGCGACGGCCATCTGCCCGCCGAGCACGATGCCGTGCACCGGCAGGCCGCGCTTCGAGCCAAGGTGCTCGCGGCGCCCCAGCCAGCGCGGCGTCAGCCGTTGGCCGTTCAATTCAAGCGTCCGCTCCACGGTGCAGCTACGATGCCCCGGGCCGCCGCAGGTGGCCGTCACCGTGTACTCGGCCAGCCCCTCGGCATGTTGCTCAATGTGGCGGGAGATTTCATCCGGCAGCTTGGCCATGCGCGGCACGGCGTGTTGCAGGGCCAGACGCGGCTGCGTGGCGATGAGCCGCCGCATCGCCGGCTCGCGCCGCTTGGCCAAGCGCACCCCCTCGGCCACGAGGCCGGGCTTGGCATCCGCCGGGGCCGACTCGTACCGGCTGAGCCATTGGCCAAAGTCCGCAAACGGGTCGGCGGCCACCACCGATCCGGCAACGGCAAAGCCAAGCGCCAAGCTGGCCCGGCAATAAAAGTTACAAATGGAAATCACGGTTTGCCGCGGGCCAAGCGCCCGTCCGACGCAACCTACCAAATCCCCCCCAATACTCCCGCAAAAAAGGCCCGGTGATTGTACGCGCTCGGCTTATCTCGGCTCAAGGCGTCACTCGATGAACTTGGCTCCCTCGATGCGGAGGAGGTGTTGCTTCCAGCCGGGGCCGCCGGAGAAGCCGCCGCTGCGCCGGTGCGCCGCCAACACCCGGTGGCACGGGACGATGACCGGGATCGGGTTGGCCCCGCAGGCGGAGCCGACGGCCCGCGATGCGCCCGGCTTGGCCAGACACCAGGCGATCTCGCCATACGAGCGGGTTTGGCCAAGCGGGATCTTGAGGAGTTGCCGCCAAACGGACTGCTGGAAATCGGTGCAGCACGACAGGTCGAGCGGAGGCAGTTTTTTCGGCGCCTGACCAAGCAGCAGCGACTCGAGCGCGGCTGCGGTGGCCGCCAGCCAACGCTTGGCTAAGCCGGCCGGTAATGGCGCGGCGCTGGGCAGGCGAGCTTTGCCGGGGAAGTCGAGCCGGCACAGTCCGACGCTGTTGAAATGTGCGACGAAAGTGCCGTGCCCAGTCGGGATGGCAGCGAGGCTACCCATCGCGATCGTCTTCGCGGCCGAAGATCAGCGCGACAGCGATGGCGATGACAGCCGCGATGACGGTGATGGCGATCCGGACATAGATGACATTCTCGTCGTCGGCTTTCATCCTTTTAGCTGTGTAAGGCTCACTGTTGCAGGAGGGTCCAGAACAGGCCGATCAGCACGAGCACGAGCAACACGCTGAAGGCAAGGAACCGGTTGCGCGCCACGCGGCGCTCGTACCGCAGCGGCCGCAGGCCCTGGATGCTCCCGGCGGCGAGGAACCTGACCATGCGCGGGTTGGAGGAGACCGGTGGCTTGCGAAACCGGCTGGTGAGCCATTGCCAGACTGTTTCATTTTCCGGCTCGGCGGTGCCAAGCGGCTGCTCGGAGAGCGGGTGGCTGGGCCGGGGCGGCAGCGGCTCGTCGCCGGGCTTGAGTTCGTGGACGGCGGCGGGTGGGGCCGCCGCTTGATCCCCGGCCTGGCCAAGCTGCTCGATCTGCGACTCGACGTCCGCCAGGCGCGCTTTGAGCCGCTTGGCCCGGCTCGCCAGTGGATCGTTGCGTCGGAACAAGCCCATGGCGGCTCATCCGTTGAACAGAGCCAGCAAAACAATGATGGCGACGCCAACGACAACCAGCGGCCAGGTGAAGGCCAAGCCCAGCCGGCTGAGCTGCCAGAAGCTGTATTGCTCGAGCCCGGGCCGCTCGGCGGCCTGCGGTTGGCCAACGGCGGGCGCGGGTTCGGCCTCGCCTTCGAGCACCGGCCACTTGAGGCGGGCGGAGTTCCACTCCATCCGGGCGTTCTCGATGGTGGTCAACGCCTTGGTCAGTTCGACGCTCCAGTTCTCCTCCGTCCAGTCGGCTTCATCGATGCCGTTAACCTTGGCCAACGACCCCTGCAGGTCGCCGACAGTCATGGCGAGTTGCTCGGCGGTGCGGCCGCTGGACAGCTCGGCCTCCTCCAGCAGGCCGATGCCACGCGTCAGGTGCTGCACCATTTCCTCGCGGCCGGTGGCCAACTCGGTACGTCGCTTGCGCGCCTCCTCGATCTCATTGCGTTCGCGCTCCAGTTCCTCCTGCATCCGCTTGAGGCGGGTCAGTTCCTGCTGGGTCTCGGTGACGCGGGAGGTCAACTCCTCCCGGCTGGGGGGGGCGTCGGCGCCGGGATCGACCGGCTCCGCAGTCAGTGCACCAGGCTCCTGGGCGGCCTCGAGATCGCGATCCACAAAATCCGACTCATCGAGTTTTGACGACATGGGGAAAAGCTATCCCTCGCCCGCGTAACTGTAAAGCGCCGATGTTTTTGGCTTGAATCGCACACCGGTTTGTCGCTGATGGAGCGCCACCGATGCCGCCCGACACGACCATCATGGCGAACTACTTTAGCTGGCTGACCCCACTCACGTGGGCATGGCTGGCGCTAGCGCTACCGGTTGCGGTCAGCCTCTGCTTCGTCAACGCCCCGTACGGCCGGCACAATCCCGGCACATTGAGACCGATGATCCGCGCGCGCACCGGCTGGCTGATCATGGAGTCGCCGGCGGTGTTGGTCCCGACCAGTGCCTTCGTCTGGGGGCGCGCCTGGGAGTCCCCAGTGCTACTTGTTTTTTTCCTCGTCTGGCAGCTACACTACGTGCACCGCGCCTGGATTTATCCATTCCGCCTGGACAGGACCAGCAGCCCGATGCCGGTGCTGCTGATGTTGATGGGCCTGGTGTTCAACCTCATTAACGGCTCGCTGCAGGGCGTCTGGTTGTTTGTCCACCCAGTCGTCAACAGCGCCGATTGGCTGGACGACTGGCGATTCGCCACAGGGGCGGCGGTGTTTGGCATCGGCTTCGTGATCAACATGGATTCCTGCAACCGGCTGTTGCGCCTGCGCAGGGAGAAACCCGGCGAATACTCCGTCCCGCACGGCGGCCTGTTTCGGTGGGTGTCATGTCCGAATTACCTCGGTGAAATCGTTGAGTGGATCGGCTGGGCACTGCTGACATGGAGTCCGGCCGGGCTGGCGTTCGCTGTATGGACGACAGCCAACCTCGCACCACGCGCCCGGGCGCATCACCACTGGTATCGCGACCGGTTCCCCGATTACCCGGCCAAGCGCAAAGCCCTCGTCCCGGGAATTTTTTGAGCGCTTGGCCAAGCGCTTGAAACGGGGAGCGCAAGCGCGCCGCTTGCCTTGCGCTGGGGGCATCGATAGGCTGCGCCGCTCATGCGTCTGCTCGACCGCTACCTGATTCGCGAGTGGCTCTTCCCGTTCCTGATCTGCCTGATCGGGTTCATGGTGCTATGGATCGCGTTCGATCTTATTGAAGAGCTGGACGAGTTCGCCGGCTTGGGCGTGGCCGAGATCGCGCGTTACTACTGGGTCACCCTGCCCGGAAATTTCTTCGTCGTCGTACCAGTGGCGCTGCTGCTCTCGCTCATGTACTCCATCAACCAACATTCGCGGCACCACGAGTTCATCGCCATCCGCAACGCCGGCGTCGGGATGTTTCGGATGAGCGCGCCGTACCTGCTCGTCGGCCTGCTGCTCTCGGCGGGGATGTATTGGTCCAACGAAAAATGGCTGCCAAGCGGACTGCGCCAAGGGGAGATCATCAAGTCCACCCGGGCCGAAGGCGGGGAAAACGCGCTTGGCCCTGAGTGGATCTCCGACGTTAAGTTTCGCAACGACGAGGCCCGGCGAAGTTGGCAGATCCCGAGATTCAACCGGGCCACCGGCGAGATGCGGGGCGAGGGAAACAACCCCGTCATCATCTCGTGGAAATGGGATGACGAGCAGCCAAAGCGCGAAATCATGGCCGCAAACGGCCGATGGGAAAACGCCGGCTGGACCTTTCAACAGGTTCGAGACTACAAGCCAACGGAAGGTTTCCCCGAGGCGCACGCCATCACCTGGCACAAGACTCTCCGCCTCGGGGAGTTCGACGAGACGCCGATGCAGATCGAGGGCGAGTTAAAGATCGCGCCATTGTTCGACAAGCGGGCGCACAAGCGCTGGAGCGTGTCACTGGCTGAGATCGACAGCTACCGCCGCATCCACCCGAACATCGCGCCGGAGAAAAAGGCAATCCTCAACGCCCAATACCAAGCGCGCCTGGCCGAGCCGTTGACCTGCCTGGTCGTCGTGCTGATCGCGATCCCGTTCGCCGCGCCGTCCGGCCGCCGCAACGCCGCAGTCGGGGTGGCTGCCGGCATCATCGCCTGCCTCGCGTTCTTCATGGTCCAACAATTCGCGATGGCCGTCGTCGGCCAACTCTCCCCGCACCTTGCCGCGTGGACCCCGCACGCGCTATTCGGCGGAATCAGCGCTTGGCAAATCACCCGCGTGCGATAGTCTCCCCTGCGTTCGCACATGAAAAACCGTTTCACCCTCCTACTCATCCTCGGGCTATTCCTCGTGGTCGGTGCTTCAGCACAGGCTGCCGATGCCAGGTTCAAGCCGCTCTTCAACGGCAAAAACCTCGACGGCTGGGAACCCACGCCGGGCGGCAAATGGGAGGTGAAGAACGGCGTCATCGTCGGCACCAGCCCGAAGAGCGAACGTCGCCATGGTATCCTGCTCACCAAGAAACGATTCAAGGACTTCGTGGTGAAGGCCAAGTTCCGCGTGATCCACGGCGACAGCGGATTTTACTTCCGCGTCGACCGCGTAAAGAGCGGGGTCAGCGTCCACGGCTTTCAGGTCGAGATCGACGAAACCGATCAAACCGGCGGCCTGTACGAGACCGGTGGCCGGGGCTGGGTCCACCAGCCGCCCGCCGAGGTGGTAAAAAAGCGCGCCTACAAAAAAGGCGAGTGGTCCGACCTCGAGCTGACGACCAAGGGCGGCAACATCACCGTAAAAATCAACGGCGTCGTCTCCACCAGGCTGACCAACGACAAAAGCCGCAAGGAAGGCCATATCGGCCTGCAACTTCACGGCGGCCAGGTCATGCACGTCGAGTACAAGGACATCCAGCTAAAGCCCCTCTGAAAACCAAGCGCTTGGCCAAGCGCTGGGTTCGTCGTGACAGCATCGTGGAGTGCAGTGCTCCGCCCCGCTTTGGAGCGCTCTGGAAGCGGCAGAGACTGCCGCACTCCAAGACGCTGCCGCGATTTTCTAACACTTATCAACCAAGTGGCTGATCGGTCGAATAACGTGAGATTATCTCCTTC
>CAYWMH010000010.1:0-19415 GCA_964459315.1 uncultured Verrucomicrobiota bacterium | reverse complement strand
TTCAAGCGCCTCGGCCAGATAAAAATCCTCCAGCGTGTCGTACATCACCACGCGAAAGCCTGGCCGCGACAGTTGCTCGAGGTCGGACGGCAAAAGCGCAGCCGCGTCGCGGATGAGGTCATCCTCAAGCGTGGTGTAATCCCACCAATCGGGAGCAATGGTGCTAAGCTTGCGCGGCATAACCTATCGGGCGCTCTTGTTGATCGGCTCGTCCACGACGAGGTGGGCCGGAAAGGCGCCCGGCTTCGAGCGCGACTCGAGGCGCTTGTTCTGTGAGCCGCCCCTCGGCTGGTTGAGCGGGATGAACATCCCGCCGCTCTCGGCGAGCATCGCATACAGCTTGTTCTCCATCTCGCGAATAACCGGCCTGAGCCCGGCGTCGGCGATGAGGTTCCGGGTTTCGCCGGGGTCGTTTTGGATGTCGTACAGCTCATCGGAGTCCCAAAGGCCGTAGTAGGTGATATATTTGTACCGGTCGCCCCGCAGCGCGAACACCGTGGGTGATTGCGGGAAATTCTTCTCCCAGTAATAGACGTAGAGGAAATAGTCGCGCCACGGGATCGCCTTGCCCTGGCCAAGCGGAATGAAGCTTTGGCCGTCCATGTAGGAGGGCGTCTTGATACCGGCGGCCTCGAACACCGTCGGTGCGATGTCGATGTTGGCGACGACCTGCTCGACCACCTGGCCGCCCCCGAACAGCGCCGGGCATTGCATCACCATCGGCACGCGGATCGAGGTCTCGTAGGCGACCCGCTTGTCGATCAGTCCGTGCTCGCCAAACATGAAGCCGTTGTCGCCCATGTAGATGACCAGCGTGTCATCGTGCACGCCCATTTCCTTGAGCGTCTTTAGCACCCGGCCGATACTGTCGTCCACCGCGAGAAACGCCTCGCAGTAATCCTTGTAAAACTTCTCGATGTCGATACCGCTGTGGTAGGCGAAGTCGACGCCGTGCCAACTGTTGCGCTGATCCTTCAGCCAGCGCGGCTTGCCGTCGTAGTTGGCGGCCGTGTTGGCCTGCGACTTGGGCGGCACGACCTCCGCCTCCGCAAACGTCCCCTTGTGCCGCTCGGCCGGCGTGAACTGCGCGTGCACCGCCTTGTGCGAGAGGTAGAGGAAAAACGGCTTGTCCCGTTTGCGGCTGCGCAGCCAGTCCACCGCGTAGTCGGTCAACTCGTCGGTGATGTAGCCCTTCTGCGGCACCTTTTTGCCATTGACGTTCAGGCCGTTGCGCGACGGCAGATACGTGCCCTGCCCGCGAAAGCTGACCCAATGGTCGAAGCCCGGCCTGGGCTGGTCGGTGCTGCCGCCCATGTGCCACTTACCGATGTACGCGGTCTCGTAGCCGGCCTTTTGCAGATGCTGCGGGAAGAACACCGTACCCTCCGGCACGAGCCGGTTGTTATCAATCACCCGGTGCTTGTGCGTGTACAGCCCGGTAAGGATCGACGCCCGACTTGGCGAGCAGAGCGATGTGGTGACGAACGCATTCCGGAGATGCACGCCGTTGCTGGCAATCGAGTCGAGTTGCGGCGTTTTGAGGAACGGATGCCCCATGAAGCCCATCGCGTCGTAGCGATGATCGTCGGTCAGGATGAAGACGACGTTGCGCGGCTTGGCTTCGGGCACGCGCTCGATGGCCAGCTTGTCGATGGCCACCGCTTGGCCAAGCGCCGCCCAACCAAGCGCGACGGCATAAAGGATTCGGATGCTGTTCATGGTAAAATGGAAACGGCTGCCAAGCTGCAGCCCGTCCCGGACTGTGTCGTTGGCGCTTGGCCGTGTAAAGCCGGATCACCGCTACTCGCGGTGGAGCCGCCAGAACTGAACCCGCCCCTCGACCCTCAGGAAGGTCGATGTCGCGTCGCCGATGCCGACCACCGTCTCGACCGTTTCCCAATTCTCGAGGTCATCCGATTTCTGCAGCAGGAACTCGTCGCCGTCCGTGCCTTCCCACTCGATCTCCACCGCGCGATGAATGCCGCTCACCTTGCCGACCGGCTCCCTGCCGCCACCACCGCCGACGTGGACCGGGTCGCCCTTGGGTTTCTTCTTGTCGAGCCGGGTGGCCAGCCGCAGGTCGATTTCGTCCTCGTCCTTCCCGTTGAAAATTTTCTGGAACCCGTCGATGAAATAATACTGCGTACCGCCCTTCCCCGAGTAGGCGCGGATCGACAGGTAATATTCCATGCGCGGCTTGCGCTGGGCCGAGAAATGCACGTCGAGCAGCGAGTCGGCCTTGGTGCTGAGGTCGAGATCCTCGATTTCCACCTGGTCCACCAGCGTCGCCCCCACATCCGCCAGCCACGGGTCATACTCGTAGAGCCGGGCGTCTAGGTAGATGCCGAGCATCTTCTGTTTCGTCAGCGGAAAAGTCAGGTGCACCACCCCCTCGAGCGACTGCGCCAGCGGCTTGGCCAAGCCGATGACAAACAACCCGAACAACAACAGTCGCAGCTTCATGATACGAAAGAAGGTAGCCTTGGCCAAGTTTTAAACCTCGCCCAACGGCTCAGTGGCGTCGCCGAAGGTCTTGGGGTGGAGGTCCATCTTGTCCATCATGCTGAGGAAGAGGCGGCACATCTGGCGGTCGGGCTTGCCGAGGTAGTCCAGGTTTTGTCCGCCCGTGATCCGCCCGCCGCCCCCGCCAAGCATCACCACCGGCAACTGGGTGGCGTCGTGGTGGCCGGTCAGCATGCTGGAGCAGAGCATCAGCATCGAGTTGTCGAGTGCAGTGCGTTCGCCCTCCTGGATGCCGTCGAGCCGCCTGGCGATGTAGGCCATTTGCTCCAGAAAAAACCGGTTCACTTTCAGCCAGTCGGCGGTGTCGCTGTGCGAGAGCAGGTGGTGAATCATGTAGTCTACGCCGAGATGCGGGAAGCGCAGCGTACCGTGGTCGTTGTTCAGCTTGAGCGTGCAGATGCGCGTGGTGTCGGTCTGGAACGCGAGCACGAGCAGGTCGCTCATGATGCGCATGTGCTCGACGATGTCCTGCGGGTAGCCGTCTCTCGGGCGCGGCATGTTGGGCTTGGCCAAGGTCGGTCGCCAGCCCTGCAACTCGCCGCGCTTGCCGGCGCTCGCGATTCGCATTTCCACCTCGCGAACGGAGTTGAGGTATTCGTCGAGTTTTTGCTGGTCGAGCCGGCTGATGTTGCGGCGCAAATCCTTCGCGTCCGACAACACGGCATCGAGCACGCTCCGGTCACCGGCTTGTGCCTTGTCCTTGAACATCTGGTCGAACGCCAGTGCCGGGTAGACCTCGAGCGGCGTTGGCGTGGTCGGGCTGCTCCACGAGATGTGCGAGCTGTACAGCATCGAGTAATCCTTGTGCACGGAGGGGTTCGCCTTTTCACAGCCAAGCACGAGACTCGGCAGCTTGGTTCGATGGCCAATGTGCTGCGCGACAAATTGATCGACGCTGGTGCCGGACTGAATCCGCCCGCCGGAGGCCAGCGGCGCGCCGGAGAGAAGGTTGCCGGTTTGTGAACTATGGATGTTGCCCTTGAGCGCCTCGGCGTTGTAGAGACCTCGGATGAACACCATCCGATCCCGGAAATCGTTGAGCGGATGCAGCACCTTGCCCAACTCCATGTCGGCGCCTTCGCCTTTGGCCCACCATTCGTGCCGGTGAAAACCGCACCCGGCGAACAGGATCGCCATGCGGGTTGGCGCCTCGCTCGACTGCGTGGACTCGCGGCGGAGGTCGCCCCAGACGCGGAGCGATTCCATCCACGGCAGGGCCATCGTCACGCCGAGGCCGCGCAGCATCGTGCGCCGGGAAAATTGGTAATGTTCGTTTTTCATTCCAGTTCGTCTTTCGGTTGATGCTGAACCGTAGGCTTCCCCAGTCAATCCTGATTTTTCGCCAAGCGCCCCCGGATTTTCAGGAACTGCGGGCTGAGCACGATCGTCTCGACCGCGGCGCTGAAACGGTAATCGTTCGCCTTGAGCTGCCGCTGCATTTCCTCGATCAACAGCAGATCCGAGAGGGCCACCTCGCGGCCCAACGCGTAGCCGAGCAGCTTGCGGCAAAACTGGTCGAGCACATCGTCCATGCGCTCGGTGGCGAGGTGTTCGCGCAGACCGATCAAGCCCTCGATGCGGGTGCCGTCCGCGAGCTTTGTCCGCGTGTCTACGGCGTCGGGGCGCTGCCGGCCGATCGGGTCGAACTGTTCCAGCGCGAAGCCGTACGGGTCGATGCGCTCGTGGCACTTGGCGCACTCCGGCACGGAACTGTGCTTCTCGATGAGCTGCCGCGCGGTCAAGCCGCTGGGCACGCTTTCCGGCAACTGCGGCACATCCGCCGGCGGCCGGGGCAGCTTCTCGCCGAGCAGCGTCTCGTAAACCCAGTTGCCGCGCAGGATCGGGCTGGTGCGCGAGGCACCGGAATTGATCGCCAACACCGTGGACAGGCCCAACACTCCGCCGCGCCCCTTGGCCTGCATGCCGTCCACGCGCTGCCAAGCCTTGCCGGTCACGCCGTTGATGCCGTAGTGCTTGGCCAAGCGCCCATTTAAAAACGTGTGGTCGGCCGTCAGCAGGTCGAGCACTGAGCCGTCGTTGCGGAACAGGTCCTCGAAAAACCGGACCGATTCCTGGTACATGTCGCCGCGCAACTTGGCGAACTCAGGGAAGCGCTGCTCATTTTTGTCGTCGTTTTGGTCGAACCCGCGGATGTGCAGCCATTGGCAGGCGAACTGTTCGGCCAGGCGCCGGGTGCGCGGATCGCGGAGCATGCGCCGGGCTTGGCCAAGCAGCACGTCGTCCTTCGTCAGTTCGCCGCTGGTTGCCGCTTGGCCAAGCGCGGTGTCCGGCACGGAGGACCACAGGAAATAACTCAGCCGAGTGGCCAGTTCCGTGGTGCTCACCGCCACCGGCTTGGCCCCGGCCCCGGCCTGCTCGCGCCGGTACAAAAACGCGGGCGAAGTGAGCACACGGGCGAGGGTCAACTGGATCGCCTTTTCGTGATCGATCTCGCGCTTGCGCAGCGCCTGGTACAGCTCACGCAGCCCCTCCTGCTCGTCCTCCGTCAACGCCCGGCGCCAGGCGCGCCTGGCCCAGTCGATCACCGCTTCGAGTTGCCTCGGCTCGTCAGCCAGCAGCCGTGCTCGAAACGCCGCTACCTCTTCCAACAAAATCGGCTTGTACGGCTTCCACGCGATGACGAGGTCGGGCCGGTCCTGCGTCGAGAACTCGACGATCTGCTCATAGGCGACCTCCTTCTTGAACGGCTCCCTGGTGATGTAAAGCAGCTCGTCCCAGAGTCGATCCAGCTCGGTCTTCTCTTTTTCGTTGAGCATTAGCCGTTGCATAGGTTCGTCTTCGCGGAAGTACAGCGCCAGCGTCACGACCTCGTCGACCGGCACGATCTGCGGGTAACAGATCGACGCCGGGAACAGGTCGCGGAAATCGTCGTGACCGGCATTAATGCGCTTGTCCGTGTCGCCGCCTGTGGCGGTGATGATGGGGTGGCTCGGTGACAGCACGAACGGCGCGGGGCGGGTCAGCCCCGCAGTCAGTTGTACGCTGCCGGTGCTGCCGTGTTCCGGCTCGAGGTCGCCTGAGACGACGAGCGTCCGGCCCTCGGCCAACGCCGCCGGGATGCGCAGCTCGATCACCTCCGGCGCTTTCGTGATCAGGTCGGCCGAGACCACAGTGTGCCCGAGCGGATGCCGGCCAAATCGCTCATCGGGTAGGATCGATTTCAGCAGGTTGTCGTACCGGCCGGGAGTCGCGATCTTTTGCAGATGAGACAGCAGCGTGGCGTCCGGTGTGCCCGGGGCCAGCTCGGTTTTGCCGATGGCAAGCGACCGGATACGACCGGCCAACGCCGCGCGCCGGATGGCGTCCGGCTCGTCACGCCACTGTGCGAGCAGCGACCCCTCCGGCACACTCATCGCGTTGCCGGACAGCGTGGCCACATCGGTGATCTTGCCGCTGTAAAAATGCCAGACCGCATCATTGCCGTGTCGATCCTTCAACGGGTTACCCTCTAGGATATTGCCGGAAATGTCCTTGGAAATATCCCACTCCCGCCCTGCGCCGCCGGTCTCAGTGAGGGTCATGTCGGCGTGGGTCAGGTCACAAGCGTGGCTGCCATCTTTTGGCCCGACCACAAACCGCACCACGTCGCCGCGATGCACCTGCAGTTTCATCGGTTTCAACTCGCCGCCACCGCCCGTGCCGTACACGCCGTGGCCAAGGTTTCCAACCTTGCGGCTGGTGTGATGCTGCACCCACCATTCACCGCCGTTGCCACACTCGGGATGGGCGTCGGCGACCTTTGCCGAGACGGTGATCTCGCCGTCGATCGGGCTTTGCCAACCCACGGCCACGAAGAGCGTGGGGGAAGGATGCACCTCGACACCGTGTGGCCGCGCCCGGCCGGGAATGCGGTACTCGGCGTCCGACGAATTCGCCACAACGCTCGGGGTCTCGGGCAGGCCCCAGCCGTTTACGTATTCCGAGCCGCCAACGCGTTCCATTTTTTTCGTGAATAACCCGTTGATCTCGACCGGTTGCGCTTGGCCAAGCGCGAGGTAATCCAGCCAGGCAGCCAGCACATCCGGCTCGAGGCCGTAACGCTTGGCCAAGCGGACGTTGTCCGACTCACCGTGACCAGCTTCGTCGATGGCATCGAGGTAACGATCCGTGAGCGCGAGGGATTCATCGTGAAGCACGGCCAGCCGCTTGGCCAAGCCGGGCACGTCGCGCAACGCGAGATCCGGCTTGTTGCCGCCGGTCAACCGGGGATTTCGCCAGCGCACAAAGTCTCCCTCATCGCCATCGCCTGCGTTGGTGGCCCCGAGATAAACCACCATGTCTCCGCCGTCCTTCGGCGGGGTGAGCTTGATGCTGAAATCCTGCGTCGACTGGGTGATGCCCTGTGGATTCATCCACGCGGTCGGCCCGCCCGCCCGCCCGATGTGGCCGATCGGGACAAACCGCCACAGCGCCTGCTGCCACTGGTGGATCGTCTCGACCAGCGGCTTGGCTTCCGCGAGCCGGGCCTCGCGCCACAGCGCCCGGATGCGGTTAAGCACCAGCGAGCCGCCGGGGGCGGCGGCCTGGTTGAGCATGTTCCAGAGCGCCTCAAAATATTTCGCATTCAACCCGTGCTCGGCGGCAACTGCGGCCACGCTTTTCTCTCCCTGGCCAAGCGCCCCACGCTCCGCGAGAGCGGCGTCAAAGTAGGCCTCGAGCGGGATGCTGCCGTTGCGGCGGATGACGTTGGCTTTGGATGTGGCGGGGTCGTCCCACGTGTCGCCAAGTTGTCGGTTGACGTTTACGAACCGCGCGTAAAACTGGTGAATACGCGCCATGATCTCGTCGGCCCGGTCGCGCTCGGTCGTGTGTTCGGAAAAGCGAATGCCGTCCGGGAGCAGCACCACATGCCGGGCGACCTCCTTGCCGGCGTCGAGGAATTTGTCGACCAGCGCGGGCGACATCCCCAGCGCATCACCGGCGTTGGTGAAGCCTTCGCCCGCCGCGCCGTCCACCGGGAACTCGCGCGTGGGGTTCAGCGTCGGCACCCCGGTGAGGTCGCGTACGGAGTAGTTGTACTCGTCGTTGTTGAGGCGGCGCAGCACCACGCGGCCGGGGTCGCCCGCCAGTGCCTTGGCCTCCTCGATCAGGATATTTTTCACCCATTGCTGAAGCGTGTCTCGCTGTGCGTCGGTTGGCTGATCCGATTTTTTGGGAGGCATCTGCCGACTCGACAGCATTTCCTCGACCTTCACCCAAACCTTGGTGTCGCGTCGGAGATCGGCTAGTGACTTGAACGAATCGAGATCCACCTCCGCCTCGGCGTCCTCCCCCTCGTGGCAGTCGAAACAAACCTGACCCAGCAACGGCCGGATCGTTTTGGAATAAGCGGCGCCCAAGTCCTCGGCTGAAGCCGGCCGAAGAGTTGCGGAGGCGAGCCAACACAGCGCCGTCGCCAGCAGAAAAACCGGTGTATGTGTTAGACCAAAACGGTTGAATGACATGACGCCACGGGGCGGATTGCAGGCGTCATCATTCCCCCAACACTAACGCGCGTCAAGCCGGGCAGGGGTTATTAGGTGGTGCGAAGCGGTTCGAAGTAAGCCATTTACCGCCTGGCCAAGCCCTTGGCTATTTTAGTCCCGGGCAGAAAACACGGTTTGTCCGGTCTAATGTTCACCTTCCCATCCTGGTGATGACACGAATTCGCCCAGCAGTTTCCCCGTTCGTGTATCCCAAACACAAACCCGGCCATCGCGGGCGCCGGTGGCCAGCCGGTGGCCTGAGGCATGGTACGCCAGGGCCTGAACCCATTCCTCCGCCCCTCCAAACTCCCGGAGCAGCTTGCGGCTGCCGGCGGCGTGTTGCCTTATCCGGCCCTGCTTAGCGGGGCTGAAGAGCCGATCGCCGTTCATGCGCAGCCGGGTCATAGCTCTTCCCACCCCGCCGATTTCAGCCACTTTCTCGGCGCCGAACCGCTTTCCGGTGGTGTCCGCCAAGCCGGCCTTCCATACGTGGATTTTCCCGTCCCGCCCGGCACTGAACACCTGTTGACCGTCCGCCCGAAAAGCCACCCCAATCACTTCCGCTCGGTGTCCTCCATAGGTGCTGATGGCCTCGCCGGATTTGGCCTCAAATATTTTTGCTGTCCTGTCGCGACTGGCGGAAACTAGGAATTTGCTGTCCAAGCTCCACGCCAGAGCCAAAACCCAGTCGGCGTGGTTGTCGATCAGGCGCTGCCGGGAAAGGTCGGTTGCATTGTAGATCGCAACCCGGTTTTCAGCATCAGCCACCGCGAAAGCGTTGCCGGTAGGGTCAAACTGTACATCCAGTGCCACGTCGCCCGCACGATGCGCCACTGCCAGCAGTTTGCCCGTGTTCGCGTCGAACACCCGCGCCTCTCCCAGTTCGCCTGGTATTCCCCCGGCCGCGATGAGTTGTTTACCTTCCGGGCTCCATGCCAAGGCCAGGGTGCGTTGGGCCATGTTTGGAATGCGCCGGAGCATTGAACCGGCGGCCGGGTTCCAGACTGTAATTTCCCGCAACCCACTGACCGCCAGTTCCGCGCCGTCCGGGGAAAAGGCCAACGCCGTGACCGGCAGCGGCCGTGGATATTTTTCCGGAGCCGGGTCATGCCAGCGAACGGGGATCACACGCACCAGCGGCTCGTCCGGATCATCGCCGTCGAACGAGGCCCCTTCCGCAATCCACCGCCGAACCAACTCAATTTGACCGGGTTCGAGGGGGGCGGACTTTTGAGGCATTCGATCATCTTCATCCCCTGTGAGCAGTAATTGGAGCACTAGGCTGGCCGATGGCTTTCCGGCCAGTACACGTGGAGGTTCTCCATCCGGGGCCCGCATTAGATTTGCGTAACTGTCCACCCGGTATTCCCCCTTGGCCTTCACCTCCCCGTGGCAGTTCTGGCATTGCGTCACCAACAGCGGCGCAATCTCGGCCCGGAAACTCACCGGTACCGGGTTGGACGCCGCATGGCTCGCTGATGCAATCATAAAAAAAAGGACGGCAACAACGATTTTAACGGGATTGGCCTTAATGGGAATCATCCTTATGGGCAGGAGCCCGCGGTTTTGTTGCAGCTCAATGTTGGAACATGAATTCGTTGGTGTTCAGGATCGCCCAGCAGACATCAGCCAGAGCCGCCGCACGATCATTGGCCGCCGCAATGTGCCTTCGTGCGGATGCCTCCTCCACCTCTGTCGGTGGCCTTGAGAATGCCGTCCAGTAAAGTTCCCGGACGATTTCCCTGTCGTTTCTCCCTGCGGCCAGCGCCTTCCGGAATCGATTATCCGGGGACTCCAGTTTGCCGTGCACTAGATCGCCTCTCAGGAATTCAAGCGCCTGTGCCAGTTGCGGCTCGGTGGTTCGCTCGCAGGTGCAGGCCGTGGTGCGCGACGGCTGGCCGAAGGTTTTCAGGAAGGCATGATTCATTTCCGGCGAGGGCAGCGCGGTGGCGCGCGTGCCGGCCGGGAGGTTCTTGAAGCTTTCGTGCAAGTCGGTCACCCGGCAGACCGCATCGAGCAGTTGCTCCGCCGACATCAGACGAGGTTGAAAATGCGAGAAGAGCCGGTTGTCCTGTTCGTTGGCAGGGGTGGCGCGTGAACTGGCCTGATAGGTGCGGCTGTTGAGGATTACCCGCAACAGGTGGCTGCGGTCAAAGCCATGCTTGGCGAAATCGCGCGCCATCGCGTCGAGCAACGGACCGTTTACCGGCGGGTTTGAGTCTCGGAAATCATCCACCGGCTCGACGATGCCGCGGCCCATCACGTAGGCCCAGATGCGGTTGGCCGCCGTGCGGGCGAACCATGGATTGTCTGGGCGGGTCAGCCAGTCGGCAAAGACCTCACGTCGGTCGGCTCCCAACGGCATCTCCACCTCGCCCCGGCCCGGGAGCCATGGGAGCATTGTCTGGCCGGTGCGAGGATGAGTCACCTCGCCTTCGTTGGATATACTCACCAGCAGTTCGCCTTTGCCGCCCTTCTTTTTGTCCACACCGGTGCGCTGGACACGATGGAAAAAGGCACCCATGCCGTAGTAATGATCCTGCGTCCAGCGATCGAAGGGGTGATTGTGGCACTTGGCACAGGCCAGGCGGGCGCCGAGAAAGAGCTGGGTTGTGGTTTCCAGTGCGTCATTACGGCTGGAGGCGGCCCGAAAGTAGTTGGCCGGGGCGTTCACAAACGTGTCGCCGCTGGCCGTAAGCAAGGCCCGGGCAAACTGGTCGTGCGGCATGTTGCCGGCCATCGCGTCCACCAGCCAACGGTGCATCGCCTGTACGCCTGCGGGTTGAAGCTTGGAGGGATTGACCCGGAGCAAGTCACCCCACCGCTGTGCCCAGTAGACTGCGTGCTCGGGCCGGGCCATCAGCGTGTCGATCAGCCGTGAGCGTTTGTCCGGGGATTCGTCACTCAAGAAGGTCTCGGCCTCGGCGGCTGTCGGCAGCATCCCCGTCAGATCCAGATGGACCCGCCGGAGAAACTCGCTGTCAGTACACAAACCCGAGGGTTTGAAGTGCAACTCGCGCAGCTTGGCATGGACGAGGATGTCGATGTAGTTGGCCGAGGGCGAATCGGCCCAATGAAAACCGGGAACCGGATTGACGAGGGTAAAGGGCAGCGCCGCCACATGCTCGAGGTAGCGAATCATGACAGCTGCCTGCCCGCGCTTTTGCCCCGCCACGCGGCCGGCAGGATCGACCACAAGGACGGACTCGTCCGTGCTGGTGAACTGGGCCAGATGGGTGATATCGCGCCGGCTGCCATCCTCGAAACGGGCCGTGACCCTGAGTTGCTGTACCGGCTCAGGCCAGTGCAGGACGGTTGCCGTGTCCGGCGTTACCTCGATGCCGTCGCAGCGGGGTGCCCCCGGCGGATCGGTGTGCGCGCCCTGTGCGATCCAATCGTAAAGAAGGCGATACTCCTGGCTGCCTTGCGGGAGTTTGAGTCCGCCCCGGTGCGCCAGCGCCGTGCTTGGCTTGCGAAGGATGAGGCTGAGTGACGGGTTGAATAAATCCACACGCCGTCCAAGAAGGTCGCGTGTAAGGGCGTTGTGATCGGACGCTGCGTCGAAGGCGAAAAGGGAGAGGGCAAACCCACCCTTGCCGCTTGGAGACCCATGACAGGTGCCGGCATTGCAGCCCTGCCGCGTTAGCACCGGCAGCACCTCATGTTGAAATGAGACTGGCCGGGACGCGGCCTCGACACTCGCCACAGCCAAATAGATTAGCAGGGTGAACCGTGAGAATGACATGGCTCTCCACAGAAATTGAAGGTCCACAAGCCGAAAGTAAAGCGGACAGACGCGCTCATTTAAGGTTGCATGACCCGGCAGGATGACCTCTAATTTTCCCCGTCCAAACGTTGAGGGGAGTGGCCGGCATTGTGCCCAGTTGCCCCTGATTTGCAGACATTCAGGCTTATGCAGACGGCTTCATTTTCCGGACATCCGGGCATATCGCGGCGGGTGGCGATCCAGGCAGGGTCGATTGGACTGCTCGGACTGGGGATGAATCATCTCGCTCCGCTGCGTGCACTGGCGGATACCCCTCGAACCGCGCGCGCCAAATCGGTGATTTACATTTTTCTTTCCGGTGGTCTGGCACAGCAGGATAGCTTTGACATGAAGCCGGATGCCCCCAAGGAGGTTCGCGGTGAGTTCAATCCCATCCCCACCAGTACGCCGGGCATCCATATATGCGAGCATTTGCCGCTGCTCGCCAAGCGCAGTGAATCTTGGGCCCTCTGCAGGTCGTTGACCCATCCCCACATCGAGCATTCAGAGGGGCATCATGTGATGCTGACCGGTCGCACGCCACTGCCAACCGGTTTCGATGGCAGCAAGCCCAAGCCGACCGACCATCCCTGCATCGCCGCGATCGCCAATGACCGGCTGCGGCCCCGCAACAATTTGCCGCCGGCCATCGTGTTGCCGGACCGGATCGTGCATCGCACCGGGCGGACCATCCCCGGGCAGTTCGCTGGGCAGATGGGATCGCAACGCGACCCTTGGTTTCTTGAGGCGTCACCCTTTCACTCGGAACATTACGGCGCGTACCCGGACTACCTCTTTGACCATGCCAAGGGCAAACTGCAGGATGCCAACTTGAAATTCCAGGCACCCAATCTCACCCTGCCGCAGGGGCTCGGCAAGGGCCGTTTTGCCAGTCGGCTGGATCTGCTCCGACAACTCAATCGGCAGCGCGCCTTCCTCGAGACCGCGGCCGAAGTGGAGCAGTTCGACCGATACCGGCAGATGGCCGTCTCCCTCCTCGCGGACGAAAAAACACAGAAGGCTTTTGACGTGCTCAACATCGACGACAAACTCCAGGAACGGTATGGGAAAAACGCCTTTGGCTGGAGCCTGCTGATGGCCGCGCAACTGGTCGAGGCCGGAGTGAGCCTCGTGCAGGTGAACCTCGGCAACAACGAGGCATGGGACACCCACGGCAACGCCTTTCCGAACCTGAAAAACTACCTCTTCCCGCCCACGGACCGGGCGGTGTCGGCGCTCCTGGATGACCTGCAGTCGCGGGGGCTACTGGACGAGACGCTCATCGTGATGGCCGGTGAGTTTGGGCGCACACCGCAGATCTCGCTTCTGCCCAAGTCCTACAAGCTGCCCGGTCGCGACCACTGGGGCGCGGTGCAAACGGTGTTCTTCGCCGGCGGCGGTGTGCGGGGCGGCCAGGTGATCGGCGCCTCGGACAAACTGGGTGGCTACCCCGCGGCGGACCCACAGACACCGGAGAACCTCGGGGCCACTATCTACCAGGCGTTGGGCATCCCGCCGGACATGATGTGGCGTGACTCCGCCGACCGGCCACACAAGATTTACCACGGCGAACCGATCCCCGGCTTGATGGGTTAGCTTGGCCAAGCGCTTGGCCAAGCGGCCGGTCATTCGCCGGCCTTGGCCTGAAAGCGGTCGAGCGATTTCTGGAGCTGCACGGTTTCCTGCTGGTCACGGGCGAGGCTCAGCGCCTTCTTTTGCAGCTTGATCGCCTCACTGACCTTGCCGCTCTCGAACAACGACAACGCGTAGGTGTCGATGATCTGCGGGTGCTCGCCATCGGTGAGATCGTAGGCCGCCTTGGCGGCTGCGCGGGCAAACTCCAGGTCGCGGTACTTCACATTTTCATCGGTCAAAACCGCCCACGCAATGTTGCACGACACCTCGGCGTTGTCCTTCACGAGGCTCAACAACTCTTTGCCAATCTTCCGTGTCTCGTCTCCCTTGCGACCCTCGACGAGGCGCTCCCAGTATTCCACGGAAAGTTGTTGCAACCGAATCTGTGCCTTCTCTTTTGAGATCTCATCTTTGAGGTCGAAGGTGCCCTTCACCAGCCGGTCGATCACGTCGTCGAGCCCGCTCTTCGGGTGACCGACCCAGACGATGCGATCCTGCTGATCGACCACGAAAGTCGCCGGGATGCCGGTCTGTCCAAAGGCGCGCATGTAGGCCTGCGACATGGTGTCGCCCTTCTCGATCGCGACGGTGTATTCCATCTGTTTTTTCTGCCGGCGGACGAAGCGCTCGACGGTGGCCTTGGGTTCGTCGGTGATGCCGATCACGGTCACGCCCTTGCCTTTGTATTTCTCCTGCAGCTTAGTCAGGTGCGGGATGCTGTCGCGGCATGGCCCACACCATGTCGCCCAAAACTCGATGACGTGAATCTTCTTGTCATCCGCCTTGGCCAAGTCCACCGGCTTGCCCTTGACCCAGTGCTCGATCTGCAGCTGGGGCGCCTTCGAGCCGATGTTGGCGGCCTGCGGGGTCGAAACGCCGCCGGCCAGTGCCGCGCCAAGGAGGATTGAAAAAGTCTTTTTCATATTGCTGGCCGGGCAGTCTTAGCCAAGCCGCTGCGCGTGGCGAACCCATTTTCGGCCTTTGCCAAAAAAACTGCTGGTCGCGAGGTCGTGATTGAGCGTGCCGGGTTTATTGGGTTCGCTGTTTTTGGCTTTGTGCGCAACCAACGAGGCTTTAACATTCTGCCGCTCTATTTTGGCATAATGCATGCCTTTCGATTCATCTATCTCCGGCACCGCTTGAACAAGCGGCCAGAGGGGTGGTTTTTTTCCCAATGAAGATTTTTTGCCTCGGCGCCGCCGGGAAGATCAGCCGCGAATCGGTTCTCGACCTCCTTCAATCCGACAAACCCACCCGGGTCACGATCGGGGACATGGACGAGGCGCGTGGGCGGGAGGTGGTCGCCTGGCTGGACGACGACCGCGTTGACTTTGCCCAAGCCGACGTTTTCCAGCCCGACCAGACCGCCGACTTGATGCGGGATTACGATCTAGTCATGGACGGCACGCCGATCTCCATCAACCACGAGTCAACGCTGTGCATCGCGAGGGCGGGCGTGCATGGCGTGAACCTGAACGGGACCGGGCCGGAGTTCGCGTTTCAGGATGCGTTCGCCGAGGCGGGCAAAACCTATGTGCCGGGCTTCGGGATGACGCCGGGCATCACCAACGTGATGGCCCGTTACGCGCACGACCGACTGGAGACGATCGACACCATTCGCATCAGCCACGGGGCGTTCCGGCCGTTCGCCTTCTCGCCGGCGATCACCGAGACCACCCGTATCGAGTACGAGCCCGGGCTGGAGGATCGGGTCGTTTTTGAGGACGGCGAGTTCAGGCAGGTCGAGCCGTTCGCGCGGCCGCTGGAGGTCGCGCTGCCCGAGCCGTTCGGGACGCATACACAGTATATCATTCCCCACGCCGAGACCCGGACGATCCCAGGGTCATTCAAGGAGAAGGGAGTGCGGTTGGTCGAGGTGCGCGGGACGTGGCCACCGGCAAACATGCAACTGCTGCGCGCCCTGTATGACTGGGGGTTCCTGGAGAACAAAACGGTGAAGGTGGCCGGAACCGAGGTGGGCGTGATGGATGCCATCGCGGGCTATCTGCTGCAATCCGAGCAGGGAACCACAACCCAGCTGTACGGGTATGCCCTGCATGTCGAGGTCACCGGGACGGAGAACGGCAGACCGGTTTGCCACACGCTGACAAACACCCATCCGGCCTCGGATGGTTCGGTCGCCGGATGGGAACGCCTTCGGGCCTACACCCGCTCTGTCGGAATCCCGATGTCCATTGCCGCCCAGTTGATCCTCGACGGTCAGGCGGGCGCGGTGGGTGTCGTCGCCCCTGAGCTGGCGTTTGAGCCAGAAGTTGTCTTTGCTGAGTTGGAGAAACGGCAGATTGCGATTCACATCGACAAACAGGACATCGGCTAATCACCGACCGCGCCGAGCCAGCTGTTCAAGCTGTCGGACTTGGCATTGGCCAAAAAACGGTCGAGGTGCTTGATGCCGTAGGCGTGGAAATCCACGTCGAGCGTCGAGATGCCGACCTGCACGTAGGACCACATCGCCTCGCGCAGGTCGGACAGCACCCGCAGCAGGTGCAGCCGCGCCATTTCCGCCGGGGTCGGCTCCCGGCCAAGGTACGCCTCCATCAGCGTGCGGCAACCGGCTTCGTCCATGCAGAAGTTGACCGCGCAATTCCCCAGGTCAACGTAGGGGTCGCCCATGCCGGCGTACTCCCAGTCCAGCAGGTAGAGCCGGTCTTCGGCCTGCAGAAAATTGGCCGCAATCAGGTCGTTGTGGCATGGGGCCGACTGCCCCGGGCAACGCACGATCGCATCGACAATTTTTCCCGAGTAGTCCAGCGCTTCGCGAAGTTGGGCGGGGTGGGTGACATTGAAGCGCTTGGCAGTCGCGATGTAGTCGTCGATCACCGACGGCAGGTCAAACGTGCCGGGAACCTCCGGTGCCGAGTGCAGCCGGTGGAGCAGCCTGGCCACGTGGCGGATCGTCGCGGGATCGTCGGTCTCGATCGCAACGCCCTCCAAGAAACGGGTGACGAGAATCTCGTGTTCGGCGAGGAAGACGACCGGCTCCGGTGCGATGCCGATCTCCCAGGCCACGCATGAAATCGCGTACTCGGTTTGCCGGTCGATGCCAAATAAGTTGGTGTCTTTCCCCGGCAAACGGGCCACGAATTTTTCGCCGCTGTCGGTCTCGATGAGGAGATTCAGATTCGTGAGGCCGCCGGGAATGGGGCTGAGAGCGAACGTCCCCCAGTCGGGGAATTCAGCGCCCAGCAACCCTCTGGCCTGCTCCGTTGAAATCATGTTGAATGATCCTGCTTGGCCAAGCGCTGCGGCTAGATGTTCTCCTTCGGCGCGTCGGGGTCCTCCCCGGGCGGTTTCTTTGCGCCGGGGGGCGGCTCGACAATGACAACCGGCAGCGGGTAGCGCAGCTTCATCACGTCGTCCACGATCACCTCCACGGTGTGGACGCCGGGGGCCTCAAACTGGGTGCCGGCGAACACCGCGATGTTGGTCGCGTGATGCGCCGGGTCGCGCAGGACGAACTTGGTTTCGCACTTGCGGATGACCGTCTCCTGGTCGGGCGCGATGAGCCGGATGTTCTCGTGAAACTCACCCACGCCGGCGACCCAGCGGGTGAACACGCACAGTTTGCCGGCGACGATCGGCAGCTTGGGCACACGGATGACGCCGATGATGCCGAGTGCAATGAAGTTGCCGGTGGCTTCCTGCCGCACGTCTTCGCACAGCACGGAGCATTGCAGGTCGGGAAGGATTCGGGATGCTTGCATTTAAATGGTTGGGTTGCCCCTGCCGGTTTGTTGTTCCGCGGCGCGGACGGTGTTTCGCATGAGCATGGCGATGGTCATCGGGCCAACACCGCCCGGGTTGGGCGTGATTTTCCCGGCGACCGGCTGCACGGCTGCAAAGTCAACATCGCCGACCAGCCGGTAGCCTTTCTCGGTGGAGGGATCATCGACTCGATTGACACCGACGTCGATCACCGTTGCGCCCGGCTTGACCATGTCGGCCTTGACGAATCCGGCCACGCCCATCGCCGCGACGATAATATCCGCCCGGCGGCAATGCGCCGCGACGTCGCGGCTGCGCGAGTGGCACAGCGTGACGGTGGCGTTGGCGTGCTTGTCCTTTTGGCAGAGGATCGCCGCCATCGGCTTGCCGACGATGTTGCCCCGGCCAAGGATCACCCCCTCCGCACCCTCCACCGGCATGCCGGAGTGGATGAGCAACTCGTAAACCCCTCCCGGCGTGCACGGCACGAACCCGCCGCCCTCGCCCAGCATCAACTTGCCGACGTTTACGGGGTGAAAGCCGTCCACATCCTTGGCCGGGGAGACGGTGGAAAACACCTTTGCCTCGTCGATGTGCCCCGGCAGTGGCGCCTGCACGAGCACGCCGTGGACGCTGTCGTCGTGGTTGAGTTTTTCGAGCAACGTCAGCAGATCGGCCTCGGGCGTGTCCTCCGGCAGGACGGTGGTCTCGGAGCGGATGCCGAGCCTGGCCGCGGTACGCTCCTTCATCCCGACGTACACCTGCGATGCGGGATCGCCGCCAACGCGGACGAACCGAAGCTCCGGCTCGACGCCGGCCGACTTGAGCGCGGCAACACGGGACTCGGTGTCCGCGTGAACTTCCTGGGCGATCGCGCGGCCGTCTATCAGGTTATCCGCCGGCATCAGGGAATGGTCTTGAGCGTGCGCACGTCGAGCAGCGGCAGCGCGGGCCAGCGCGGATCGACGGCCTCGATGCCGGTGAGGACAACCCGGCGATTGCGCAGCATGCCCATCAATCGCTCAAATGTGATCGGTTCGCCGTCGGCACCGTCGGCAGTCTTGAGCGGCCCGGAGTCGGATGAGTAAAGATAGTTGATGGTGCGGCCGTTGTCGTCGAGCAGTTCGAACCGGCTCGGGGCTTTCGGGCTGCGAAAAAAACGCCGCTTGATTTTGCCCTCGCGGGTGACGATGCGCGGCGGCGGCACCGGCAGCTTTGTCTCGGTGACGCCGGGGGCCGGCTCCGGTTTGGCCTCCTCGGCATCCTCGGGGTTGCCCATCGGCGGCTGTTGCGTCTCGGCGGTTCCGGTTCCCTCGGCGGCGTCCACCACGACCTCCTCCGGCTCCGGCGGATTAGGCATATCCCCGGTCTCGGGGGCCGCTTCCGGTTCGGCCTTGGTTTCCGCGGGCTCCGTTGCTGCCGTCACTTCTTCGGTTTCCGGCTTGGCCTCGGGAGTGGGTTCGGCCGGCTTGGCCTCGGGGGCTAATTCCGGTTCGTCTGTTTTGGTCAGCTCGGCCGGCTTGGCCTCGGGGGTGTTCTCCGGCGTGGTTTCCTCGGCGGCTTGGCCAAGCGTGACGAATTGGGCTGCGATGTAGGCGTGCGCGCCGGGCGGGTGCTCGATCTCGATCCAGTCGCCGGCGACCCGTTTTTCCTTCACGGCATCGCCCTTGGCCAGGCGGCCGACGATGCTGAACCGTTCGCCGCCCCCGGCGCGAACGTTGAGCTTGTTGGCGGTGACCTTGCCCTCCTTCACGAAGCCGATGTTTACCCACGTCTGTCCAGCGGCCGGCATGGTGATCCTGAGCCAGTCGGCCGGCTCGCCGTCGCGCGGCGGGGCGACGGTCACCTTGGCCAGTACCGTCACCTGGTCGCCCTTTCGTAACTGGGTGACGCGTTCGCCAATCAGGCTGGCCCGGGCGCGGACGTTGACGCGGTCGGCTGAGACGGTGGCCGATTCTGGGGGGGCGACTTCGCTGACAATCTCTTTGGCGCTCAGGCCTGAAACGGCCACGAGCCAAGCCAGCGCTGGGACGGGGAAACGGCCAACTACTTTCATTGGACGCCGAGTGTGAAACGACCCCGCACCCGTGTCAATTCCGGCGGCCGGCTCGTGGCGCTTTTCCGGCCGGCTTCAGGCACGACGCCACCTCGGACCGGCTGAGCGGGCGCCACTTTCCGGAAGGCAACTCGCCCAGCTTGACCGTCCCGACCGCCACCCGCTGTAGGCGCAACATACGGAGGCCAAGCGCTTTAAACATCCGGCGCACCTCCCGGTTTTT
>CAYWMH010000009.1:11148-20639 GCA_964459315.1 uncultured Verrucomicrobiota bacterium | reverse complement strand
GTTCGAGGGCAAAACGATCAACGATCCCGCTGTGCGGTGTCTGTTCGACGTGAGCAAAGTGCGCGGACAGCAATGGTACCTCGAACGACTCGCGGCCAAACAGCAGCGGGATGTCCGCTACCTCGAGGCCCAGCGGGACTATTTAAAGGTGTTCCTCGGTAAGGAGACTCACCGGGAGGAGGCAGATCGGCTCGACTTGGCCAAGCGCTTGGCCAAACTGGAGGAGCAATTGGTTACGGCCCAAGGCAGCGACTATATCGCAGCCATCAACGGTACGCTTGGTCTGGATACGTCGCTGGCATAACCGGCAAAAAGGGTGGGGTATCGAAGGGGAGGGGAATGGCTCCTGAGGCTGGACTCGAACCAGCAACCTATTGGTTAACAGCCAACCGCTCTACCATTGAGCTACTCAGGAACCCCGAGGGGCGGGGAATCTAGCGGCAGCCCGTATCGCTCGTCAACAGATTTCGCGTGCCATGGGGTTCACCGTTAGCCCGAAGCTCTTGGCTTGTGTTTCGACCGTGCAGCCGCCATACCGGCCGGGTGCAGTTCCAACTCCAGGAAGCCGCCACAGTTCTCCGTGCCGCAACTACGTTGCGCCCGCGATTGGCCATCGTGTTGGGTAGCGCCTTCGGCCAGGTTGCCGAAGTCGTTACGGATGCCAAAAGAGTGGGCTTCACCGACCTGCCCGGGTGCGCCAAGCCGGGGGTAGACGGCCACGCTGGGCAATTCATCATCGGCCGCCTCGGCGGAGCGGAAGTCCTTCTGCAGGCGGGGCGGTTGCACTACTACGAGGGTCACTCGATGGCACAGATTACTTACCCGATCCGAGTTATGGCGGCATTTGGCATCGAGAAACTGTTCCTCACCAACGCAGCCGGAGGTATCGCGGAAGACCTCGCCGTCGGCGATTTCATGCGAATCACCGATCACATCAACCTGATGGGCGACAACCCACTGCGCGGCGTCGGCAAAGCCGGCCTCCCGCGATTCGTGGACATGTCCACCGCCTATTCCGAACCGCTTGGCCAAGCGCTTGGCCAAGCCGCGGCCGACTGTGGCATCGAGTTGAAGAGCGGAGTTTTCGCTGCGGTACCCGGGCCCAGCTACGAGACGCCAGCCGAGATCCGGGCCTTTGCGTCGCTGGGCGCCGCCGCCATCGCCATGAGCACCGTGCCGGAGGTAATCGTCGGCCGCGAACTTGGACTCGAGGTCGCAGGCCTATCATGCATCACCAACGCCGCCGCCGGCTTGGCCCAGTCTACAATCAGCCATGAGGAGGTGCTAAAACAATCCCGCCGATCCGGCAGCCAAGCCGCAAAACTGCTGACACGGTTTTGCGATTTGGTATCTTGTCCAGCTTAACAATCTACAAAGATGAAATTTGCCATTTGCAATGAGGTGTTTGAGGGGTGGTCGATTGATGACTCCATTCGGTTTGTGGCGGAGACGGGGTACGACGCGATTGAGATCGCGCCGTTTACCTTGGCTCAATACGTGACCGAAATACCGATCGCGGAGCGGCAGAGGATTCGCAGTATGGCCGAGGATAACGGCATTGAGGTTTCTGCCATCCACTGGGTGCTCATCAAAACCGAGGGGCTGTACATGACGCACACGGATGAGGCCGTACGAGAGAAGACCTCGGATTACTTTTGTGAACTGGTGGATTGTTGTGCTGACCTCGGTGGGAAGGCGATTGTGGTTGGATCGCCGAAGTTGAGGAACCTTCTGCCGGGGGTGAGCTTTGAGCAGGCCTGGGAGTTGGCCCAGGAGACGTTCGCCAAGTCAATCAAGCGGGCGGAGGACAAGGGGGTGACGATTTGTTTCGAGCCGCTGGCTCCGTCCGAGACCGATTTCATCAACACGGCAGAACAGGCGATTGAGTTCGTCAGCCAGTTTGATAGCGACGCTTTCAAGATCATTCTCGACGTCAAGGCGATGTCTTCAGAAGCCAAGCCGATTCCGGAGATCATCCGCGATTCGCATCCGAATTTCGCCTACTTCCATTGCAACGATGCCAACCTCAAGGGGCCGGGTTTCGGTGATGTCGATTTTCGCCCGATCTTTGCCGCGTTGAAGGAGGTCGCCTACGATGGGGTGGCTTCAGTCGAGGTGTTCGACTTTGAGGAAGGCCCGGAGACGATCGCCCGCGAAAGTCTCCGTTACATGAGAGAAGCCTCGGCCTAAGCCAAGCGCTTGGCTAGGGGGCTATGGGCGGGCCTGCAGTTCGTAGTTGAGGACGGCGAGGCAGTAGATGGCGGCGGTCTCACTGCGGAGGACGAGTGGGCCAAGCGTGATCGGCAGGGCACCGGAACGGATGGTGTTGATCTCAGCCGGGGTGTAGTCGCCCTCCGGACCGACCCAGATGGCCAGTTTTTTTGGCGCTTGGCCGTTTTCAGCGGCGTAGGCATCGATATGGGTGCGGGGATGCTTCGCGTCGGATTGCAGCGTGGCGATCAGCGAAACTTCAGCAGCTCGCGCTTCCTCGATTGCGGCGCTTGGTTTCATCGGCATTTCCAGCGTGGGCAGCCAAGCGGATCCGCATTGCTTGATCGACTCGATGCAAACGGACCGCCACTTCTCGACCTTGGCCGCTGCCTTGGCCTCGTCCCACTCCGGGACGGAGCGCTCGGAGAGCACAGGCACGATGCGGTGAGCCCCCAGCTCGGCGGCTTTCTGGACGATGAAATCCATCGCCTTGCCCTTCGCCACGGCCTGATAAAGCGTGATCTGGAACGGCAGCGGGGCGATATCGTTTTCCTGGATGACTTCGAGCGAGACGGCTTCGCTGCGGATCTCGCTCGCTTGGCAGAGCAGCTCCTTGCCAGCGCCGTTGAGGACAACAACCCGGTCTCCTTCGCGAAGTCGAAGTACGGATCGGGCGTGTTTGGCCTCGGCTTCACTGAGGCGAAGCGGATTATTATGGCATTCCTCAGGGGGAATAAAAAAACGATGCATGAAGGAGGTTAGCTGAAAAACTTCTTGGCCTTCTGGAAGAAGGAGCCACGCATGGGATTGACGCGGTCGTCGCACAGCTCGCCGAACTCGGAGAGTTTGGCCTTTTGTTCGGCGTTGAGCCGGGTTGGGACCTCGACGATGACGCGGACGTGTAGGTCGCCGTGGCCGTAGCCCTGAACGTTTTTCACGCCCTTGCCTCGCAGGCGCAGTATCGTGCCGGACTGTGTACCGGGGGGAACGTTGATGCGTGAACTGCCGCTGAGCGTGGGCACCTCGATCTCTGAGCCCAGCGCGGCCTGTGTGAAGCTGACCGGCACTTCGCACTGGAGGTCATCGCCGTCCCGTTCGAATATCTCATGTTCCTTCACGTGCAGAACGACGTAAAGGTCGCCCGGCTTGCCGCCGTGGACGCCGGCCTCGCCGTTGCCGGTGGAGCGGAGTCGCGCGCCGGTGTCGACGCCAGCTGGGACGCGGATGGTCACCTTGCCGGACTTGTCGCGCCGGCCTTCGCCGTTGCACTTGGAGCATGGTTTGTCGATGGTGGAGCCGCTCCCGTGGCAGCGGGGGCAGGTTTGTGCCACGCTGAAAAAGCCTTGCGACTGGACGACCTGCCCGCGGCCGTTGCAGGTGCCGCAGGGGGTGCGGCGTCCGCCGTCTGCCGCTCCGCTGCCGTTGCACGAGTCGCAGGCGTCGAGTTTGTTGAGGTGGATTTCCTTTTCACAACCGTGGACGGCCTCCTCGAAACTCAGCTCCATATCGTAGCGAAGGTCAGAGCCGCGGGACGGGCCGGAGGAAGCGCGCTGTCCGCCTCCTCCGAATAAATCCTCGAAAATACTCCCGCCGCCTCCGCCTCCTCCGCTGAATACCTCGCGGAAAATGTCGAACGGGTCGTGAAAGCCACCGCCGCCGCGACTTCCCCGTGAACCGGGGCCGAAGGCGGCATGGCCATACTGGTCGTAGGCGGCCTTTTTCTGGGGATCGCTCAGCGCCTCGTATGCCTCGCCGATTTCCTTGAATTTCTCCTCAGCCTCGCTGTTGCCGGGGTTTTTGTCGGGGTGAAATTTGACAGCTAATTTGCGGTAGGCCTTTTTGATCTCATCCGCAGAGGCGCCCTTGGCCAACCCAAGCACCTCGTAGTAGTCGCGCTTGGCCATGGTTATTCTTCGGTATCCTCCTCTTCCTCCCCGACCGGCGCGGCCACTACAACGGATGCCGCCCGGAGCAGGCGATCCCGCAGGCGGTAGCCTTTCCGGGTTTGCTCGAGTACGGTGCCTTCGTCGGCTTCATCGGTTTGTTTGCGGGACATGGCCTCGTGCTGGGACGGATCGAACGCCTGTCCGACGGCGTCGATTTCCGTGACACCGGCCTCCTCAAGGGTGCGCTTGAGCTGGGTGTAGACCATCTCGATCCCGGTCTTAAGCGACTCAATGTTATTTGCGCCGGAGTCCCGGGTAGCGGTGATGGCCATCTCGAAGCTGTCCATTGTGGGAAGAAGATTCTCGATTAGGGCCTCATTCGCGTAGCGGATGGCGTCCTGTTTCTCCTTGGCCAAGCGCTTGCGGAGATTGTCGGCCTCGGCGACCTGACGCTGGAGTCGGTCGTAATATTCCGCCGCCTTGGCCGCCTGTTCGCGGAGCTCATTCAATTCCTCCGGCGTGGGAGGTGGCAGCTCCTGCTCCACTCCTTCCGGTTCCTCGGTGGAAGGTTCAGCCGGCTCGGACACTTTCTCCGCTTGGCCAAGCGCTTGGTCTTCCTGTTCAGGCTTAGTTTGGGCGGAACTGTCTTTTTCCGCCGCGTCGGCGATTTCGATCTGGCTGTTCTCCTTGTCTTCCTTTTTGGCTTTGCTGCTCATTTACATCTGCCGATAACCGGCGGCAAATGTTGTACACGATCCAATGGGACAGGGCAACCGCGAAGCTGGTCCTGCTGGGCGGGAGGTTGTTTGCATCGGGTGGGGAATGCCGCTACGGTTCGAGCAGGTTTTAACGCATGGCGGAAAAGAGTAAAAAAGAGGTGGAGCCGCAGGCCCGCGAGTTTTTCGACAAGGGGCTGGTTGCGCTACGCAAGGAGAACCTCGAGTACGCCACCAAGCTGTTCGAGCAGGCGCTGCGGCGCGAGCCAGGTTTTTTCGAGTGCCGCGAGGCGCTCCGACTCAACCAGTTCAAGCGGGCCGGAAAGAAGAGCGGGTTTTTCCGGATGTTCGGCAAGACGACCTCGTCGTCGCTCCTACCGAAGGGGCAGTTGGCGCTGAAGAAGGATCCGCTCGAGGCGATTGAGGTAGCGGAGCAAATCCTGAACGACGACCCATACAGCGTGCTGGGCAACAAGCTGCTGGCCGAGGCGGCCACGGCGGCCGGGTTCCCGCGCACGGCGGTGTTCGCGTGGGACCTGGTCATGAAGCAGCAGCCGGACGACAAGGCCAACACGATGAAGTATTGTCAGGCTTTGGTGAACAACGGCGAGGTGGCCAAGGCGGAGGAAAGCTGCGCGGCGCTGGCCCGCGCGCATCCCACCGACCAGGAGGTGCTGCAACTCTCCAAGAACCTGACCGCCAGTCGGACGCTCTCCGAGGGAGGGTACGACAAGGTGGCCTCTGGCGAGGCCGACTACCGCGCGGTATTAAAGGACGAGGAGGAGGCGGTGCTGCTCGAGCAGGAAAATCGCCGCTCGGAGCAGGAGTCCACCGCCGAGCACCTGATCGCTGAGTACGAGAAGCGGCTGAAAGACGACCCGGACAACCTGAAGTTAATCCGTTCGCTGGCGGAGCTGCATTGCCGCATTAAGCATTTTGACAAGTCGATCGGTTATTACGAGCGCTTCAACATGACCAATCTGCGCTCCGACGCTGCTGTCGACCGGGCCATCGTCGACACCAAGCTGCTTCAATTCGACTGGCGCATTGAGCAGGCCGGTGAAGCTGAGGCTGGTGAATTAAGCGACGAGCGCAAGGCGTTCGAGATGGAGCAGATACAACGCCTATCCGAGCGGTACCCGTCCGACCTGTCGCTGCGCTACGACCTTGGCGTGCTGCAACTCGAGGCCGGTGAGATCACGGCGGCGATCCAGTCGTTCCAGCGCGCGCAGGCCAATCCCCACCGGGAGATCGCGTCGCTGATGCACATCGGTCGCTGCTTTGCCAAGCGGGGCATGAACGACATGGCGGCCGGGACATTGCAAAAGGCGCTCGACAAAAAGGAGGTCATGGACGACGAGAAGATGGACTTACACTACCAGCTTGGCTGCGTGCTCGACTCGATGGAACGGAGGGAGGAGTCGATCGGCCAGTTCAAGATTATCTACGAGAGGGACATCGGCTACCGCGATGTCGGTGAGCGGGTGGATGCCTACTATGCCAGCCTCGGGTAGGAGGCTGTGATACGATGAAATCGATGACCGGATACGGACGGGGAGAATGCGCTGCCAAGGGCGCGCAAATCGTCGTCGAGTTAAACACGGTAAACCGCAAACAGGCTGAGGTGATGCTGGGAGTTCCGGCTGAACTCGAGTCGGTGGAGTCTGAATTACGGGACATGGTTCTCGCCTCCGTTTCCCGTGGTCGCGTAAACGGCAGGGTGACACTGCGGCGCTCCGGCGCGCCCCGCGCCGCTTCAAGTGCCATTAATGAAGTCCAAGCCAAGGCGTACCGGCGGGAACTGGCCAAGCTGGCCAAGTCGCTGAAAATGCCGGATGACCTTTCGCTCGACACATTGCTGCGCCTGCCCGGCGTGCTGGAGCCGACCGAGCCGGCGCTGGACGGCAAGGCGTACCGAGCCCCGGCGAAGCGGGCACTTGGCCAGGCGCTTCTGGCATTGCAGGCCATGCGCGGCAAAGAGGGGGGCAACCTGAAGCGGGACTTGGCCAAGCGTCTGGGCGAATTGAAGCGCGTAGCCAAGCGGGTGGCCAAGCGCGCCCCGGCGGTATTGAAACAGCATCGCAGGCGGCTGATTGAGCGGCTGCGCAAGGTCGGCATCGAGACGCCCGCAGCGGACGATGAACGGCTCCTCCGGGAGATGGTTTATTATACCGATCGGATGGACATCACCGAGGAATTGACCCGGCTAGACAGCCATTTCGGCCAGTTGGAGCAATGCCTTCGCTCCACGCAGCCGGTCGGCCGCAAGCTCGATTTTTTGGCGCAGGAAATGTTTCGGGAAATCAACACGATCGGCTCCAAGGCCAACGATTCGACGATCTCCGGCGAGGTGGTCACCCTGAAAACCGAGCTGGAGAAAATCCGCGAGCAGGTTCAAAACGTCGAATGAGCAGTGCCGTTTCCAGTATGCCGCTTTTGGTGGTGATCTCCGCGCCGTCCGGTGCCGGCAAAACGACGCTTTGCGACAATGTTCGCGCCGCGCTGCCAAGCGCCACCCGCGCAGTGACCTGCACCACCCGCAAGCCGAGGGAGGGGGAGCAGGATGGCGACGATTATTACTTCCTTGGCGAGGAGGAGTTTTTGGCGCGTGTTGAGAGAGGGGAGTTCCTGGAGTATGCCGTCGTGCACGGCAATCATTACGGAGTGCTCAAGTCAGAACTGCGCGCCAAGCTCGCTGGGGGGAGCGACGTGCTGCTGAACATCGATGTCCAGGGCGCGGCAACCATTCGCGAACGCGCGGCAGCCGACCCGGTGCTGAGCCGCTCGCTGCTCACGGTGTTTCTCTGCCCACCAAGCTTGGAAGAGCTGGAACATCGGCTTCGCGCCCGGGGCACTGACACGGAGGAGGCGATCATCGCGCGCCTGGCGATCGCGAAGGATGAGTTGGAGCAGGCCGGGCACTTTGAACACACGCTTACCAGCCAAACTCGCGAGGCCGACGTTGAGCGGTTGCTCGCGATCATCGAGAAAGTTCGCTTGGCCAGGCGCGTAGCGATCCAGACCTATGATTGAACCAAAACATGTCGTGCTAGGAGTGAGCGGCTCGATCGCCGCCCACAAGGCGATCGATTTGGCCAGCCTGCTGGCCAAGTCGGGATGCGCGGTGGACGTGGTGCTGACTCGGGAGGCGCAGCAGTTCGTCCAGCCGCTGCCATTCCAAACCCTCACCCGGAGGCGGGTGATCAACAGCATTTACGACGAGGAGGAGACCGGCGTGGCGCACGTGCGGGCCGCCGACCGGGCCGACCTGCTGCTAGTGGCCCCGGCCACGGCCAACACCGTGGCCAAGCTGGCCCTTGGTCTCGCCGACGATGCGCTGGGCTGTATCGCGCTGGCGCTGCATCCCGAGGCCAGGCTGCTGTTGGCCCCGGCAATGAATGGGAAAATGTGTAGCCACCCCGCCACCGAGGCAAACGTCGCCACGCTGGCGAGTCGGGGCGCGGAATTCATCGGTCCGGATGAGGGTCTGCTGTCTTGCGGCTACGAAGGCATCGGACGGCTTTGGCCGGTGGACGGGATTGCCGCCCAAGCGCTGCAAATGCTGGGTATCGAGCCGGCGGACGATTGAGAAAATGGCCTCCCAAAGAGGCAGTAAAACCCGAATAGACTGGTGGCGGGTGTCCCAGTTGTTCAAGTCCGTTGCGCCGGACGACGGCTCGCAGCGTACGCGAATCCAGTTCATGGAGCGCAACACCGTCCTGCCGGTCAAGGCGGTTTATTTTCTCGTCCTTATTTTTTATCTCTATTTCACTGAGTGGCCGGAGATGATGGACGCCGACCGCGTGCGCTGGACGCTGCTGCGTACGATCCAGTGGTTCTTCGTCTTCTGCCTCATTGTCAACGTGATCATCGGCGTGATGCTCATCCGGATGGAGGAGTTTTCCACGAGGGTGCTTCGGGAGGTGGTGTTTTCCATCTGCCTATTCGATGCGCTGCTTCTGGCGATGATGACGGAGCTGACCGGTGGTTTCGAGAGTTTCCTGTTTTGGATGTTCCTCGGGTTGCAGATCCGCAACGCGATCAGCATGCCGATCGCCTCGACGCAGATCGTGGCGAATCTCTCCGTCAGCGTGATCTATCTTTGCGCCGGCGCGTTCGACATCGTGGTCGCGCGCTCGGAGGAGGATCTCGGGAACATCAAGGGCGAGCCGGTCATGCTGCGGGCATTGCTGCTGATGCTGATGACCGCCTGCGGCTACGGACTGCAGGTGTTGATTGACAAGCAGCGCCGGATGGAGGCCGAGGAGGATGAATTCGACCGGCGGCAGAGCCAGCTCCAGGCGTCGGGGCGGCTCGCGGCGGAGATCGCGCACCAGGTGAAGAACCCGCTGGGCATCATCAACAACGCCGCGTTCGCGCTTGGCCAAGCGAGCGACGGGAACGAGTCGGTCAAGCGCCAGGTGGGCCTGATCCGCGAGGAGGTCAACAAGGCGGACCAGATCATCACCAAGCTGATGGGCTACGCGCAGTTGGTCGAGGGGCGCTTGGCCAAGCTTAACGTGAACGAGACACTCGACGCGGCCATCATGCAGGTGTTTCCGAGGGGCAGCCGGTTCGGTACCCGTATCCGGCGCGAATACGGGATCGCCCTGCCGCCGCTGATGGACCAGCCGGAGCACATTAGCGAGGTGTTTGTCAACGTCATCCAGAATGCCCG
>CAYWMH010000009.1:0-11138 GCA_964459315.1 uncultured Verrucomicrobiota bacterium | reverse complement strand
GGTGGTGATCGAGGACAATGGCCCGGGCATCCCGCCGGATCTGCTCGAGTCGGTCTTCGAGCCGTACCATACCACCAAAGAAAAAGGCACCGGGCTTGGCCTGGCCATCGTCCGGCACAATACCGAATTGTACGGCGGTACGGTTAAAATTGAATCGGAACTTGGAAAATACACCCGGTTCAACCTACTCTTCCCAGGAAGGACAGCCATTCGGCTCCAGACGAAATGAACAAGAACCAAAGCCTGCTGGTGGTGGATGATGAGCGCAACATGCGCGAGTCGCTAAAGACGGTTCTGGAGTCGCGGGGATACAAAGTCGACACCGTCGAGTCGGCGGAGGAAGGACTCAAGGCGGTTGAGGCGTCAGGCTATTTCATGGTCATCACCGACGCGCGGCTCGAGGGGATGAGCGGCTACGATTTTCTCCGCGAAACACACGAGCGATGGCCCGATCTGCCGGTGCTGATGATTACCGCCTACGCCACGCCGAAACTGGCGGTGGAGGCGATCCAGACCGGCGCGATCGATTATCTCTCTAAGCCGTTTGAGCCGGAGGAGTTGCTGCACTCTGTCAACCGGTGCTCCGAGCGGCACGAGCTCATCCGGCAAAATGAAAAGCTCAAGGCGCGGCTACCCTTCGGTTACCAACTGGACGACATCATCGGGAACTGCAACAGCTTAAAGGAGCTGCGCGAAATGATCCGGACGGTTGGCCCGACCGAGGCCACGATCCTAATTCTTGGCGAGAGCGGAACTGGCAAGGAGTTGATCGCAGGGTCGGTTCATCACTCCAGCCAGCGGCGGGAGGAGCCGTATGTTCGGTTGAACTGCGCGGCCATCCCGGAGACCCTACTAGAGAGCGAACTGTTCGGTCACGAGAAAGGCTCGTTCACCGGCGCGGTGAAACAGAAGGTGGGACAGGTGGAGGAGGCCGACCGCGGCACGTTGTTCCTCGACGAGATCGGTGAGATGTCCCGCTCGCTGCAGGCCAAGCTGCTGCGCTTTCTCGAGGATGGCTCGTTCGTTCGCGTGGGCGGTACGGAGGAGCTCCGGGTGAACGTCCGCATCATCGCGGCGACTAACCGGGACATCATCGATGCCATCGAGAACGGCGATTTCAGGGAGGACCTTTACCATCGGTTGAACGTGGTGCAGCTGAGGGTGTCGCCGCTGCGGGATCGCGACGGGGATGTCATCCTGCTGGCGGAACATTTCCTGTCAGGGTTTGGCCGAAAGATGAACAAACAATTCCAGCCCCTCACCCGCGAGGTGCGGCACATGCTCGAGAGCCATCATTGGCCGGGCAACGTCCGGGAGTTGAGGAATACGATGGAGCGCGCGGTGATCCTATCCACCTCCGATGAGATCCACCCCGTCAACCTGCCTGATTTTCGTTTCGAGACCCGCCTGCGCAAGGAGGATGACTCCACGGCGTCCTACGAGGGGCTTTCACTCGAGGAGGCGCTTGGGTCGTTTGAGCGCGACATGATCCGTGCCGAGCTGGCCCGCAACGACCGGAACCTCAGCCGAACTGCTAAAAAACTGGGAATCAGCCGGCACGCCTTGCGCTACCGGATGACCCGCCTCCAGTTGACCCCCGAGCCGGGCGCGGATGAGGAGTCGAGCTCGGCCGTCGAATGAACCTGCCTATGAGCATCCATTTTCAAATCTTGGCCCTCTTTAACCCCGGCAATCCAAATGTCGGTGGCGGATTTCTGGACTCACTCCGGGGACCGCTGTTGATTGTCGCCATTGCGCTTGGTCTCGCCCTCATCATTGCGATGGTAATTTTAGCGATGCACCGCGACGGCGGCGGCAAGCGATCCAAACAAAGCCGTGGTGCCCGCCTGACGACATCCAAACCTGTGGCACCGGGCGAGGAGGGCACCCAGCGCAAAAAACGCCGAAGGCACAAGCGCCGCCGCCGGGATCACCGCAAGCGCAATCCGACCCTGTCCGAGACCGGCGGCCTGCCCCCGAGGGAAAGCGGTCAGCCGGAGCCTGGGGACGACAAACCGGATCAGTGATGCCGGCATCACAAGGCCAGTTGGTCACGGCAAAAAGCGGCTCCAACCTGGCAGCCGCCTTTTTCTTGCTACCCAAGGCCAAGCGCCGCGCGATGGTCGCCCTGTACGCCTTTTGCCGCGCTGTCGACGACGTGGCCGACGACGATGCCATGCCGTTGGCCAAGCGGGCCGAGAGACTGCGCCAGTGGCGGGATGACATCCGCCGGGCCTGCGAGTGGGGCGAACCCCATTTCGAGCTTTGCCGGGAGTTGCGGCCGTTCATCCGGCAATTTGATCTCCCGATCCAGTTGTTTGAGGAATTACTCGATGGGATGGAGTCCGACCTTGAGAAAACCCGCTACACCGACTTTGACGAGTTAAAACTTTACTGCCACCGCGCTGCCTCGGTGGTGGGCCTGCTGAGCATCCGGATTTTCGGATGTGCCGGCGACCAAGCGGAGCGGTACGCGGAGAACCTTGGCCAAGCACTTCAATTTACGAACATCCTGCGCGATGTTGGCGAGGACGCCAACCGGGGAAGAATTTACTTGCCGCAATCGATGCTGGAGAAACACGAGGTCGCGGAGGAGGAGATTTTCAACGGCCGCTACACCGTCGGATACGCCAATGCCGCCCAGGAAATCGCCGAGCGCGCCTGGGCGCATTACCGTCTGGCGCGCGAGTTGTTCCCGGTGGAGCAGAGACACCAACTCGTCGCCTCCGAAGCGATGGGAGCCATTTACTGGCGCCTCCTGGGCCGGTTGCGGGCGAACGGATATGATGTCTTCAGGCCGGGCGTCGGCAGGGTTAAAGTCGGCCGCTTGGCCAAGCTGGGAATCGGGTTAAAAACCTGGCTTCGTTTGCGGGGCAAATCGTACACGCCGGCCTACGGCTAGACGGCCGGGGAGGCTGTACTTTTCAGGTTTGCCTCGAGTTCATTTCGGAACACATACCGGTTGTGCGGCGTGATTACCACTGGTCGCCGTCCGCTTTTGCGGTAGAGAACCAGCATCCGGTGATTTCCGTTCAAGGTGTTCCGCCAGACTTCCGGCTTTCCCTTGAGCCGTTTCGAGACCCTGTTGATGTCGGAGAGCGGGATTCGGCGCAGGGCGAACCCCATCCATTCGACCACCACGGCAGTGGATCCGACCCGGAAATCCACCCTCGGCATCGCCCAGAAAACGGCCACGACAATCAACAGCCATGCCCCGGGAACGGCCCAGACGATGGCGCTCCAATGCTCTGACAGGAAATCCAGTTGCACGATGCAGTTTCGGGCGGGGCTCTACCTCGGGTCGGGGATGAAAAGGGATTGGCCGATCCGCATCGTCCGCGGGTTCAGATTTGGATTGGCATCGAGCACCGACTTGAGGGTGATTCGTTTTTTAACACCTTGCTCTTTTAGCTTGGCGTTATAGGCGGCGACGATGGCCGAGATGGTCTGATTGGCCTCGACGATATGGGTGAACCCTTTTTCCGAGCGAGGCGCTGGGGCGGGCGGCTTCGCTCCAGTCGGGCCGGATCGGAGAAATGCCTGCATCTCCTTCAGGATCACATCCTTGTCCTGGACGCGCTTGCGGTCCACTTCACGGATCGACTTGGCCAAGTCCTCCAGATCCGACCGGGTGACGGCGGCGGGATCCTTCGTCGCTGCCTGGGCGCGGAGTTGGCGCACTTCGGTGCGCAGCTTGGAGAGTTCGCTCTTGAGGGCGTTGTGCGCCTCGAGCAGGTCCGCCAGTTGGCTCTGCAACCGCCGGTAATCCTCCCGCAAGGCACGCGTTTCGAGTGACGATCCCTGCGCCAGGGTGGTCGCGGGTTGTAACAGGCAGGACACCCCCAAAAACAGGCCGAACAACAACAAACGGTTCATGTCGGTAACCTAATCCCGCGCTCGCGCCAACTCAAGCCGAAGCCAGAGTTTTTGCCATATTTTGGTTGCCGCCGCTTGCCCAAGCGGGCTCAATCCGCGCCGTGCAATCGTTCTTCCGCTGGCTGACCCACCTGTTCCCGCTCTGGTCGGTGATCGTCGCCGTGGTGGCGCTGGCTTGGCCAAGCGCGTTTGGCTGGTACACCGGCACGATGATCCGGGTCGGCCTCGGGATCATCATGCTGGGGATGGGGCTAACGCTGACGCTGGATGATTTTCGCCGCGTGTTCGTGATCCCGTTCGCCCTGTTGGGCGGCGTGGCGCTTCAGTTTATCGTGATGCCGTTGCTCGGTTGGGGGATAGGCCACTGGATGGCATTGCCCCGCGACATGGCGGTCGGCCTGGTGCTGGTGGCCTGTTGCCCGGGGGGAACCGCCTCGAATGTCGTCGCCTTTCTCGCCCGAGCCAACGTCGCGCTGTCCGTCAGCATGACCGCGATCTCGACAACTCTGGCCGTCGTGCTAACACCGTTGCTTACCAAGTTTTACGTGGGCGAACGTGTGCCGGTCGATGCGCTTGGCCTGCTGCAGACCATCCTGGTCATCGTCATCCTGCCGGTCGCCGCTGGGACGGCCATCAATCATTTCTTCGGGCGCGCAGCCAAGCGGATCGCGGCCGTCTCCCCGTTCATATCGGTGCTGTTCATTATCCTGATTGTCGGCTACATCCTGTCCATTAACCGCGATTCCATTCTGGAGAATTGGCGGACCCTAGTCGCGGCGACGCTGCTGCTGCACGTTGGCGGGTTCGGGTTGGGCTACGGCTTGGCCCGTGTGATGAAGCTCAACGAACTGTCCAGCCGGACGGTTTCGATCGAGGTCGGCATGCAGAACAGCGGGCTGGGCACGGCGTTAGCCAAGGCGCATTTCACGGCAGCGACCGCGGTGCCGTGCGCCGTCAGCGCCGTGATGCATTGCCTCCTTGGGAGCGTGGCGGCCGGCGTGTGGCGGCTGCGCAACGCGAAGTCGGACGCCGGTCAGCAATAGATTGCCAACGAGCTGATTCGGGTGTTTATTTGCCTTCTTTACACGGAAAGATGGCTGATCGAAAAAACATCCTCGACCTTTATTTTTTGGACGCCCGGGCGCGGCTGATTGACATCGCAGCGTACATGGATCGCGTGGACCGCGCCGACGGCGAAACCGACTTTCGCCACGACGCCTTTCGTAAGGCGTTGAAGGCCCTCGACAGCGGCCAACCGGATCGTGCCGAGAAAGTGCTGCGGGCTTTCAGTGATCCCACGGACGACCCCATCCCGGCGGCCACCACCAAGGCCGCGTGCGGAGCCTGGCCCGGTGCGGACAACGCCTAACCCAGCGATGCGTTACATCGAGCCACACGGCCACATGGTCAGTCGCACGACGGACGATTACCAGGCCATGGCCATGGCCGGTTGTCAGGCGGTGTGCGAACCAGCATTTTGGGCGGGATTCGACCGCAGCTCGGCGCAGGGGTTTTACGACTACTTCTGCCAACTCACGCAGCACGAGCCGCGGCGCGCGTCGATGTTTGGCCTGCCACATTACACATGGCTCTGCATCAACCCGAAGGAATCGGAGGATGTCGCGCTGGCCGACGAGGTGCTGGCGATCATACCGGAATTCATCGACAGCCCAAACGTGCTCGGCATCGGCGAGATCGGCTTAAACAAGAACAGCCGCAACGAGATGACCGTGCTGGAGAAACACGTCGACCTCGCGGCGAGTCGCGACCAGTTGATTCTCGTCCACACGCCGCATCTCGAGGACAAACACAAGGGCACGCGATTGATTCTTGACGTACTCAAGAGTGATAGCCGCATCCGGCCTGAGCGTTGCATCATCGACCATGTCGAAGAGCACACGGTAAAGATGGTACTAGACGACGGATTCTGGGCTGGGATGACCCTGTACCCGGAAACCAAGTGCACGGCCAACCGTGCCATCGACATTCTCGAGGTGTACGGGAACGAACGCATCTGGATGAACAGCGCTTGCGACTGGGGCATCAGCGTGCCGTTGGCGGTACCCCGTGCCGCGCAGGAGATGAAACGCCGTGGAAACGACTCCCGGTTCATCGACAAGGTGGTCTACCAAAACCCGATCCAGTTCATGAGCCAAAGCCCCCGCTTCATTCAGCCTGAAGAGGATTGAGCTTGGCCAAGCGCGCATGAGACTCAGCCACGGCATTCACCTCGCCTACTGCACGAACATTCATCGCGGCGGCGATTGGCCGGAGACATTTCGCTCACTCAACGAGCACACGCTGCGAGTTCGCGAGCGAGTCGCCGCAGGCAAACCGTACGCCATCGGACTGCGCCTGGGCGACACGGCTTCTCGGCAGCTTGGCCAAGCGGATGAACTGGCCCGCTTCCGCGTCTGGCTGGATGAGAACGACTGTTACATCTTCACCATCAACGGTTTCCCGCACGGCAATTTTCACAGGAAACGAGTCAAGGAGCAGGTGTATCAACCGGACTGGACCACGCCGGAGCGGGTCGAATACACCAAGCGACTGTTCGACATTTTGGCGGAGATCGCGCCCGCGGAGTCCGGTGGCAGTGTCAGCACCGTGCCGTGTTCATTCAAGGAATTCATTTCCAGTGACGAGCAGGTCGAGGCGATGCGGCGCAATCTATGGGAGGTCGTCCAGCACATCGACGCGCTCAGCGAACGGAGCGGCAAGGATCTCCACCTTGGACTCGAGCCAGAGCCGTTGTGTTACCTTGAGACGAGCGACGAGATGATCCGCTTTTATCGCCAGCTCCGCGATGACCGGCCCCACGATGATCGCTTGGCGAAGCGCCTTGGCATCAACTACGACACCTGCCACCTCGCGGTCGAGTTCGAGGAAGCCGCCGACGCGCTGGGCTCGCTCGTCGCCGAGGGCATCCGCATCAGCAAGCTGCATTTCAGTTCCGCGCTCAAGGTGCGGCCAAGCGCCGAGTCGCTCAACGGCTTGGCAGGCTTCGCGGAGGACATCTATTTTCACCAGGTCGTGGCCAAGGGAGCGGATGGTGTACTTACGCGATACCGTGATCTGCCGGACGCCCTGGCTGCTGCGGCACGGGGCGAGACAGCGGGGGACGTAGAGTGGCGGATACATTTTCATGTGCCGTTGCATTGCCCACCGACAACGTTGTTCGACACGACGGCGGATCAATTGCAGGCGGTCATCGGCGTCGTGGGCGCGAATCCCGCACTCTGCTCTCACGTCGAGATGGAGACCTACACCTGGGAAGTGTTGCCCGGCGAAATGAAGCAGCGGGACGTCGTCGATCAACTCGCCGGCGAATACGACTGGACGCTGGGTGAACTGGCTCGGCACGGAATCACTCCTTTTGACTAATGCGTCCCAAGCGCGACACATCCTACGGCATTGCAAAGGCCGTGCTGCTCCTCGGACGGGTGTCCAACCTGCCTACTGTCTGGTCCAACTGCCTCGCCGCTTGGCTGCTCGTAGACGGCGGTTTGGATGAATGGGAGGATCAACTGCGCTTCGCTTGGCTGATCGTCGGGGCCACACTGCTTTATCTGGCCGGGATGTTCCTTAACGATGCATTTGATGAACGGTTCGACCGCGAACACCGGGCCGAGCGCCCCATCCCGAGGGGTGTGATCAGCGCGAGGACGGTATGGGTGCTCGGGGTGTTACAGTTGGCGCTGGGCTTGGGGTGCGTGATCTGGATCAACCTTGCGGCGGCGGTTTGTGCCCTTGGGTTGGCCGCGTGCGTCCTTTGGTACAACTGGCAGCACAAGCGCATAAATTGGTCGCCGCTCATCATGGGATTGTGCCGTCTGCTGCTTTACCTGCTCGCGGCAGCCGTGGCGGTGGGCTCGGTGGCATGGCCGGTCATTCTCGCGGCAATCGCCCTTGGCGGCTATGTCATCGGGTTGAGCAACATCGCCCGCAAGGAAGCCACCCGCGGCCGGGTAAACTCCTGGCCGTGTTGGTTGCTGCTCCTGCCGTTGGCTATTCCGTTTGTCCTCATCTCCATTCCAACATCGCCCGAACGGGAGGCCTGGATTTTACTCCCTCCTTTGATCGTATTCGCCTTGTGGGTGGGGCGGAGCCTGTTGTTTACGTTCAAGGCGGCAATCCCGCAGCACGGCCGAACAGTCTCCGGCCTGTTGGCTGGTATCGTACTGCTGGATGCTGTGGTGGCCTCTGTTCCGAATCCCGGCTTTGGGCCGGTGTTTATTGTGCTTTTCCTTTTGGCGCTGTTGTTCCAGCGATTCATTTCGGCCACATGAATCGATTCGGACAGGCGCGGTGGATCGTTTTTGTCTGTCTGGAGCGTAACATGCATGGCCCTAGGAGCGTATGGTATCTCGGTCGGGCCAAGTGCTTGGGCAAGCGGGAATCTTGAAAAACCGGGTGCAAAAAATTTTGATACTGACGCTGGCCGTCGCGGTCACGGGAGTGTTCGCCATGGCGCAATGGACACGCGACCCCGGCGGGCGCGGTAGATTCGGCGGCGGCAGGGATGGCCGGGCCGGGGTGCCGGATTGGGAAAACGACGCTGAGTTGCCCCACGACAAGTTCACCTATGCCCGCGTCCACTATTCAGGCAACGGCCGCGGGTTCGGCCACCAGCTCAATCGGCGAGCGAGCGCTGACACTGGCCGCCGGATCGGTGAGCGGAACGACCGTGCTGCTGGAAGCTGGAACAGGAATCGGTACATCGGGGACTCCGATCGCCGTGTCCGCAACAAACCTGGCCGCCCGCACCGCATCTTCCGGGAATATCTTCATCACGGAATCCAATGGAGCGACGATCGGTTCCGGAACGACGCAGGTCGCCACTATAACCGGCGTCTCGACGGCCAGCGGTGGTAACATTCAACTCGTACTGACCGCCGGCAATCTGGACGTGGACGAAGCCATCGCCGCCAACGGAGCCGGTAATGTCACCATCACGCTCAGCGCCGCCGATGCCGCACTCTCGACCAACGACACGGGCGACGACATCACCTCCGGCAGCGGCGCGATCTCCATCGCGGCCGATACGCTGAACCTGGCCGCCGGCAACATCGGCTCGACAGGCGGAGCACTCACGCTGAAGCCGACTACCGTCAGCCGCACGATCGGAGTCGGGGCGGGCAGTCCGACCGGTGACTTCAATCTGAACGATGCGGAAATCGGCCTGTTCACCGACAGCTTCAGTTCGATCACGATCGGCGAAGCGACAAACGGCTCCGGAGCGGTCGATGTCAACAGCTCGACGTTCACCGATCCGATCACGATCGTTGGTGGTTCGATCGCCGTGACCGAACTGGTCGCGGGTTCGAACGCCGTCACGCTGACCGCTCGGACTGGCGCCATCACCGACGGTGATGCCGGTACGACAAAGGACGTGACAGCCAGCAGCCTGGTCGCTGATTCGCAGACCGGTGCGGGCACATCCGGCAACCCGCTGGAAACGACGGTCACCAACCTGGAAGTGCTGGGCAGGAGCGGCGGCGTGCATGTCTCGAACGCAGGCGGGCTCACGATCGGCGGCATCGGGGGGACTGTCGGTGTCTCGGCCACGGGCGGCGACATTGTTGTGTCTGCCAGTAGTCCCGTGATCGTGAACGAGGCCGTCGTCAATTCCGGCGGCGGCAACGTCACGCTGACGGCGGCCGGGACTAGTGCGACGGACGATCTGACGGTCAACGCAAACGTGACGGCCAGCGGCGGCAACGGAACGGTCACGCTCAACGCGGCCAATGACATCCTGCACACTGCCGGCACGGTTTCGGCAGTGGGTTCCGGTGCTGTGGATCTGAACGCCGGCGCCGGTACGGCCGATGGCGTGATCGCGATGTCCGCGGGCACTGCGGTCAGCTCGGCCACGGGAGCGATCACACTCGACGCCGATGGCACAGCGACGCTGGATGACGTCACCTCGACCAGCGGTGACATCACGGTCACGGCCGGGGACGCAGTGCTCAACGATACCGTCTCCAGCAGCGGGGCACTGACGCTCAAACCGACCGACGTGACGTCGACACTCGGAGTCGGCGGCGGCACCGGCGACTTCGACATCGGCGATACCGACATCACAAAACTGGCCGACGGCTTCGGCTCGATCACGATCGGCGACGCCAGCAATGGCACAGGCGCGGTGGACGTGAACAGTTCGACGTTTACCGACAACGTCACCATCGTCGGCGGCTCGATTGCCGTCGAAGGGCTTGCGGCTGGAACCAACGCCGTGACGCTGACAGCCCGCACGGGAGACATCACCGATGGTGGCGGCACGACGGATGTGACGGGCGGCACCGTGACGCTCAACGCAGAGAAAGGCGCCATCGGCGGAGCGACCGGAAACGCAGCGCTGAAACTCTCCGCCACAACGCTCGTCACCGATTCGACTGATGGCAGCAACAACGGTGCCCAGTTTCTCAGCGAAGCCGACTCACTGACGTGGAACACTTCCACTGCTGGCAGCGGTACAATCACGCTCACCAGCGGCACCTTCAACCCAGGCAGCGGTCAGACAGTGACCGGTGCCGTCGTCGTGAAGTCAGGCGCAACACTCGGCGGTACGGGAACGACCGGTGCCGTCACAGTCCAGAGTAGTGGCGCCATTGCACCAGGAACCAGCGCGGGAATTCTCAGCACGAACGCCTTTACGGTCCAGTCCGGTGGAGTACTGAGTGTCGAGGTCAACAACAACGAGGTGGCAGGCACGGACTTTGACCAGGTCAGTGTGACCGGTGCGGTGAATGTCACAGGGGCCACGCTGACGCTCGCCGAAGGCACATTCACGCCGACGGAAGGCGGCGAGTTCGTGATCATCAGCAACGACGATACCGACGATGTGACCGGGACCTTCACCAATCTCGTGCAGGGCGCCCTGGTCGATGCCAGTTTTGGCGGGGCAGCGCTTTCGGTGTTCATCAGTTACGACGGCGGCGACGGAAATGACGTGTCGCTGGTCGTCGAGGACCAGGACCCGGATCACAGTCAGACGGACGGCGATGCTGACGCAAATACGATTAAGCTGGTTGTGAACAGCGATGGACTGTTCCAGAGCGAGTTCAATGCCGAGGTGATCGACACCCACCCGGTTGGCTCTCAGACGGGCGTAATCACCGTCACGGGTGAAGATAACGAGGACGACGAGCTGACGATTGATTTCACGAACGGTTCACCGTTCGGGTCCGGATTCACGCGACTGGACTATGAAGGCGGAGCCAACGGCAGAGAGCACCGATCCCGCCACCACCGCTGCTTTG
>CAYWMH010000008.1:1145-21127 GCA_964459315.1 uncultured Verrucomicrobiota bacterium | reverse complement strand
AAAATATTTTTTGTACTAATTATAATAGCGATTATATGTGCTTTCATTGGATTTTCTTCCTGTTGCTGTCAGTGGCGGCCCTCACCTCGTCCATTTCGATGCTGGAGGTGCCGGTGTCTTATTTTGTGGACAAGGAAAAGGGCTCACGGAGGGTATCTGCGATTCTAGTGGGTGTGTTCGCGTTTGTCATTGGCATCCCCTCCGCGCTGTCGTCCGGTGCGAGTGACTACCTGACCAAGTTGGAGTTGTTTGGGAAGACCGGGTTCATGGATATACTGGATCAAGTGTTCGGCACGTTGTGCCTGATCGTGATTTCCCTGCTGCTGAGCCTGTATGTCGGCTGGGTCTGGAAGCCGAAAAATGCCATCCGGGAAATCGAGGAGGGCTGCCCTTGGTTCACCAAGCCGTTTGCCGGAGCGGTTTCGCTGGCCTCGGTCTGGACGGTGTTCATCAAGTTCATCTGCCCCATCGTCATTACGCTCGTGTTGCTGAATGCCCTCGGGGTGGACCTGTTTGGTGACGCTGCAGCTACTGAGGCGGCCAAGTCGGAGTAGGCCAAACACCGTTTTTGTTTCAAGTTTGGCTTGGCTTCAAACTTGAAACTGAAAACTTCAAACTCAGGACGTGAATCCGTTTCCCATCGTGGGCCGCGAGTTGCTGGTGGCCTCCCGCAGGAGGGAGACACAGCTTATCCGATTTGTCACCGCGCTGGTCGCCCTTGTCGTCCTTGCTTGGATGTTCATCGTCATGCGATTGGACGACGCACGGCCGCACCAGGTCAGTCAGGTCATTTTTAGCGTGATTGCCGGCCTCTCCTTTTTTTTCTGCAACCTGGCCGGCGTGCGGTTGACGGCCGATACGCTCAGCGCGGAGAAGCGCCACGGCACGCTTGGCCTGCTGTTTCTGACGAACCTGCGCGGACTCGATGTGGTGTTGGGAAAGATGAGTGCCTGCTCGCTGCAGGCGGTGTTCGGCCTGATGGCGGTGGCACCGGTGATGATGGTGCCGCTGCTGATGGGCGGCGTGGACGCGGCGGAGGTGGGCCGGATGATTGGGGTGCTGTTCGCGGCGCTGTTCATGTCGCTCTCGGTCGGCATGGCCTGCTCGGCGCAGTTCAAGGCGTCCAAGGCGGCGACCGGTGTGACGGCGCTGATCATCCTCGCGCTGATCTTTGGGCCGCTATTCCTCACCGCCGTGCTGGCGGAGTACAATGTGATCAGCCGATCTGCGTCAGATTGGTTGGCCGGATTCAGTACCGGCGCGATCTTCCCGGCATCGTTCAGTGGCAATTTTTCCGGCAACTCCGGGTTTTTTTACCGGTCGCTGGCGACGACACTGGGCGTGGGCGTGGCGGCGCTTGGCTTCGCGGCATGGCGGACGCCGCGCGCCTGGCAGGACCGCGCGGCGAAACCGCGCGCCTCGACCGGGCGGCGTTTGAGCGGCGCTGCGGCTCGAGCTAGGATACTTGATGACAATCCGGTTTTCTGGCTCGGGGTGCGGCGGCGTTGGCGGCGGGCTTTGGTTTGGGTGGCGTTGTTTGCCGGATTTTTGTTGTGGTTTTGGGGTTATTGGGAAGAAGGCTATAGGTGGCTCGATGAAGATGTATATCTACCAACTCTTTGGTGCACGTTTGCCGTCTTCAAGCTGTGGATCGCCTCGGCGTCGTGCGACCGTTTCCGGGAGGATCGTCAGGAGGGGGCGCTGGAGCTGCTCCTGGCGACGCCGCTGGAGTACCGCGACTTTGCTCATGGCCAAGCGCGGTGCCTGCTGTGGCAGTTCGGTTGGCCGCTTGGTCTTGTGTTGGCCACCGTGCCGTTCATGATGGCCGATTCCAACGACCATGCGATTCCTTACTACATCATAGGGCTTGGGATGTTGGTGGCGGATATCTGGGCGATGCACTTCGTTGGCATGCGATTGAGCCTAACTTCACGTAAGACGACCTATAGTGGCAGCGGTGTCGCGTTGCGAATCCTGTATTTGCCATGGATGATTTTTGTGGGGATTAATCTTTTTATTGTTTCAATTGGTCAGCTATTGAGTCCAAGAGCGCCTGACTGGTTCAATGAAGAATTCATTTTGGGACTTTGGTTTTTTGTTTGCCTTGGCAATAATTTTTTTTGGGGAATGCGCGCGATCAACGACTTGAACGCCAACTTTCGCCAAGTAGCTGCCCGGGCTGCCGGTGCCTGACAATGAATCTGTGACATGACCAGCCTGCCCATCGTTGAGCGCGAACTAAGGCTGGCTTCCCGCAAGCTTGGCTCGTGGCTGTGGCGCTGGATCATCGCTATCGTGGCGGTATGCTTCGGTGGTCTCTGGCTCGGAATCGCATATTTGGAGGGCGGTATGATGAAAGGCGACATTTTCTTCGCCATCCTCGCTTGGGCCTGCTTCGACTACTGCCTGCTGGCCGGCCTATGGACGACCTCCGACACGCTTACGCAGGAAAAAACCGATGGGACTCTTGGTCTGCTTTTCCTCACCGACCTGCGCGGGTACGATGTGGTGCTGGGCAAGATGATCACCGCATCGCTTAAGTCGTTTTACGGAGTGCTGGCAGTGCTCCCGGTGTTGGCGCTGCCGCTATTGATGGGTGGCGTGACGAATGACCAGTTCTGGCGGACGGCAGGTGCTTTGCTCAACATCCTCATTTTTTCGCTTTCGCTGGGGATGTTTTTCTCGGCGTTTAGCTGGAGCAGCGGCCGGGCGGTGTTTTGGACGTTTTTCTCGCTGCTCGGCGTGACTCTGCTGCCGCTGGTTTACCTATGGACAAGTGGCAACGCACCCGCTTGGCTCATGGTCAGCCCCGGATTTGCCATGGCCGACGCCTCTGCGCCGGTGATCGGGGCGGCGGCCGGTGCCGCAGGGTATTGGCCTTGGCTGGGCGGGGGGCTTGCTGTCTCGGCGATGCTGCTGGCCTTGGCTTCGTGGATTATTCCGTATCGCTGGCGCGAGCCCAAGCTAAGGCCACAGGTTCTCAGTTTGGCTAAGCGCGTGTCCGGCGACGCGTTCCAGTCAAGCGAAGACCGACAATCCGCGCTGTTGGATGCCAACCCGGCTGGTTGGCTGGTGTGGCGCGTGCGCACCTTTCGGATTTCCCGTCGGTTGCTGATGGTGTTGCTGATTTCGATGGGCGCAGTGCTGTTGGGCTATGAGGTGGTGGATGGCGCGCTAGATGACGAAATTTGGTGGATGGCTATGGGCGGATTGATCTGGGTAGCTTCGTTTTGGATTCGGCTGGAGGTGGCGCGCCACGCGGTGATGACCATTTACGAGGCCAAAGCCAGCGGCGCGCTTGAGCAGATTCTCGTGACGTCGGTGGATGAGCGGCAGTTCCGGCGAGGGCATTTCGCCGCGATGGTGCGGTTTTGGATGTGGCCTGTGATCGTGCTGGCATCGCTTCCCGTGCTGGCGGCATTGCTGGGCCTGTTCACGACCGGCGGGATCGCTGATGAAACCCTGTTTGGCGTCTCCATCATGGGGTTGGTCACCCTCCTGTTCGTCGTGGTGTTATTCGGCGACCTGTTCGCGTTATACTATTCCGGCTGCTGGTTCGCGCTCCGCGGGAACAGCTACTCGGCGGCGTTTTGGAGGACGTTCGGGTTCGTCTACCTGCTGCCGACCATAGGATCTGTGTTTCTCTGCTGGATGGGACAGTTCGTCTGGCTGATCACCGACATCATCTTCATTGTCTGGCCGCTCACCAGTTTGCAGGGAAACTTCCGCCGCGTGGTTTCCGGCGAGTACGGCATCCATTACACCCGGCCGATTCCCTCCCCGGCGACCGCACCCACGCCGCCGGTAATCCAATCTCCCGACCGTTGAACTTGGCCAAGGGGGCGGGTAACGTCCCGCGCATGCGGATCAAGTTCCCGCCCCGGATAAAACAATTTTTTGCGCTTGGCCTATTGGGTGGCGCGGTCGCGCTTGGCCATGCGGCCGAGGCGCTCGAGACAGCCCTGACCAAGGCCGGCGACAACCGGGCCGAGTTGGAAGCATTCATCTCTGCGGCGAAAAAGTCGCACGGCGACTTTGGCCAACGTGCAGCCAGATTCCTGGTGGAGGGCATGCCGGAGGCGGACCTCAAGCAACTTGGCTCTGAGTTTCTCACTGAAAATCTCGATCTCGCTATGAGAGCCCGTGAGGAGTTTTCATGGTGTGCCAAGCTTTCGGAGGAATTGTTTTTTAATGATGTATTGCCGTATGCGAGTCTCGACGAAACCCGCGAACGTTGGCGCCCAGATTTTTACGAGAAGTGCCGCACGCTGGTGGCCAAGGCCGCCACCCCGACCGAGGCGGTGCAGGCGCTCAACAGCCAACTTTTCAACCTGATCAACGTCCATTACAACACCGGCCGCAAGAAGCCGAACCAAAGTCCGGCCGAGTCGATCGCGCAGAGCCGCGCGACCTGCACGGGGTTGTCGATCATCCTCGTCGATGCCTGCCGCTCGGTCGGCGTGGCGGCGCGCGTGGCCGGGACGCCGCTTTGGAGCAACAAACGCGGCAACCACACCTGGACCGAGGTTTGGGACGACGGCTGGCACTTCACTGGCTCGGACGAATACAACGCTTCCGGCCTGAACCGTGGCTGGTTCGTCGGCGCGGCGGCGAAGGCTGACAACTCCGACTGGCGCCACGCGATCTATGCCACTTCGTGGAAAAAAACCGGCACCCGCTTCCCGATGGTCTGGGACATCGAGGCGAAACAGGTTAACGCCTTCGACGTTACCGACCGCTACACCGGCAAGGGCAGCAACGACAACGTCGAGGATGATATGTTCGTGCGCGTGCGCGATGGCGGCAAGCGCATCGAGGTTCAGGCCGAATTGATCGACGCTAAAAACCAAGTGCTTGCCTCTCTGAAAACCAAGGCCGGCCGCGCCGACCTCAACGACATCACCGGCTTCACCTGCGACCCAAACACGCCGCTCTGGCTGCGACTAATCCAGGGTGACAAGGTGAAACAGATCCCGCTGCGCCGGGCCAAGGCGGGCGAAGTCACACTCGACCTGCAGTGGGACGATCTTCCGGACGAGTCCGCAATCTCCGAGTCGCAACTCGCCGCAGTAACCGCCTGGCTGGCCGCCCCGGCCAAGGTTCGGCCTGACACCCTTCCGGGCGAATGGGCCAAGGGTGACCTTTCAAAAGACGATGCCAAAAAGGCGCTTCACCTGATCTGGTCGGACTACCGCGAGCGCTTGAGCAAGGAGAGAAAAGCGGAGATAGAGGCCAAGATGATTCAACTCGGGGACAAAAAACTGCGCTACCTCGAGAAGGTTTTTGGGAATGTACCCGAGGGCGGCCGTTCGCTCTGGATCTCGATGCACGGGGGCGGTGGCGCACCCGCCCGCGTGAACGATGGACAGTGGAAAAACCAGATCAAACTCTACCAACCCAAGGAAGGGATCTACGTCGCGCCGCGCGCGCCGACCGACACGTGGAACCTATGGCACCAGTCGCACATCGACGGGTTGTTTGACCGGATGATCGAGAACTATGTCATCACGCGCGACGTCAATCCGAACCGAGTTTACCTCATGGGCTACTCGGCCGGGGGCGACGGCGTATACCAGCTCGCGCCGCGTATGGCCGATCGCTGGGCCGCCGCCTCGATGATGGCCGGTCACCCGAATGATGCCAAGCCGGACAACCTGCGCAACTTGCCGTTCGGCCTGTTCATGGGTGGCAGCGACGGGGCGTACAACCGCAACAAGGTCGCGGAAAAATGGAAAGGCCTGTTGGCCGACCTGCGCAAGGGCGACCCGAAAGGCTACGAGCACATGGTGCGCATCTACCCGGAGATGGGGCACTGGATGAAACTGAAGGACGCCGAGTCTCTGCCGTGGATGGCCAAGTTCGACCGCAACGCATGGCCAAAGAGAATCATCTGGCGCCAAGCCAAGGGCATCACCTCGCGGTTTTACTGGCTGCAGATCCCGGAGAAGCAACTGGCCAAGGGCCAGCGCATCACCGCCGAGGTGGACGGACAGGCGATCGCGATCACAACGGAGAATACCCAGCGTCTGGTCGTGCGGTTGTCCGACCAGTTGGTCGACCTCGACAAGCCAGTGACCATCTCGGTTAACGGCGAAGAAAAATTCAGCGGCACCATGAAGCGCTCCGCACGCGAGATCATCAAGTCGCTCGACCAGCGCGCCGATCCAGCCTCGGTTGCCACTGCCAGCATGACGCTCAAGCTCTGATCGCCGGGCAGCACCTTGGATTTTCTCGGCAACATTACCATCGCGGAATGGCTACTTGCGCTATTCGGGGCGTTCAGCCTCGGTTTCTCCAAGACCGGTTTCCCCGGTCTCGCGATGGTCAATGTCCTGATCCTCGCGGAGTTGTTCGGAGCCAAGGCTTCGGTCGGGATGATTGTGCCGATGCTGATCGTCTGCGACTTCACCGTCTACCCGCTTTTCCGGCGGTACTCTTCTTGGAAGGAATTGTGGCCGCTGCTCCCGTCCACCTTCGTCGGGCTGGCTGCCGGCTACTTTTTATTGGACTACATCGCCGAGGCCACCGCCCGCAAGGGTATCGGCTCGATCATCCTGCTAATGCTTGCTCTGCAACTGGGCCGGCTGAAACTTGGCCAATCGCTTGGCCGCCTCACCCATTCGGCCGGCTTCAGGTGGGCCAGCGGATTCCTGATCGGCTCCTCCACCATCATGGCCAACGCCGCCGGGCCGGTTTTTTCCATCTACGCGCTGGTCGAAAAAATGGCCAAGGAGACCTTCCTCGGCGTGGGCGCGCGGTGTTTCCTGTTGGTAAACCTCATCAAGCTGCCGCTGGTGGCCAACTTGGACTTGGTCAGCGAGCAGTCGCTTCGGGTAAACCTGCTAGTGTTGCCGGGCCTCTTCGCCGGTATCTTCATCGGTCGGAAGATCATCCAAATCATCCCGCAGCGCGGTTTTGAGATTCTACTCTACGCCTTCTCAACCATAGCTGGCCTTAGGCTACTGCTATTTTGAAAGCCCCTTCTAGGCTTGGCTAAACGCTACTGCGCGGTCCAGCCGCCGTCGACACTCAGCATTGCACCGGTGGTATAGCTGGCCGCGTCGCTGGCGAGGTAGATCGCCGCACCCTGAATTTCCTTCAACTCGCCCCACCGCTTGAGCGCCGTCGCCCCCACGATGAATTTCTTTCCCTCCTCTGTGTCGGCGATCGGCACATTCATCGGGGTCAAAAACGGGCCGGGGCAGATCGCGTTCACCGTGATGCCGCTGCCGGCCAGTTCCAGCGCCAGCGCCCGGGTCAACTGCACCGCGCCGCCTTTGCTCGTCGCGTATGGGGTTCGGTTCGGGATCGCCACCAGGCCAAGCGCGCTCGCCATGTTGACGATGCGCCCGTACCCGCGTTCCTTCATGTGCGGCAACACCGCCCGGCACGCGAGCCAGATGCCGTCGACGTTGATCCGCTGCACCTCGGAGAACTGCTCGTAGCTCAGCTCATCGATCGGCCCGCGCGTGTTGATTCCGGCGCTGTTGATGAGAATGTCCACTTGGCCAAGCGCATCGAGCGCCGCCTCAACCATCGCCTCCATGTCCGCCTGGCTCGAGACGTCCGCCGCAAAGCCAAGCGCCTGGCAGCCGTACTCCTCCGCAACCCGGGCCGCGGTCGCCTTGGCCTCGGCCTCGTTGCGGCTGACCAGCATCAGGTTGGCGCCCGCGCTGGCTAGCCCGGCCGCCATCGCCTCGCCCAGTCCCTTCGACCCGCCGGTGATTACGGCGGTTCGCCCACTCAAGTCGAACAGTTTTATTCCCGGAAGCATGATTCAAATTAATTCGTGGCCGCAGATTGTGCCGACCCAACCCCGCTTGGCCAAGCGCGCGCTTGCGGCAAGTTTGTGCAAAAATCGACCGTGAACGGCCGCGGTATTTTCTTGCAGATTTACCGGCGGGATGGGTTTAAAATACAGGCCGAATGAAAACCAAGCCAACCAAGGGGTTCACGCTGATCGAGTTGCTGGTGGTCATCGCCATCATCGCCATTTTGGCCGGGCTGCTGTTGCCGGCCCTGGCCAAGGCCAAGACCAAGGCGCAGATCACGTTTTGCCTGAACAACATGAAGCAACTCCAGTTGGCATTTGCCCTGTATGCCGACGACAACGACGGGCGCTACTTCATCAACGCCTACGGCTGGGGCAATTTGGACTGGGTGCGCGGCAGCGTGAATTTTGACGGCAACAACCGCAACAACTGGGACCCGAAGACGTTGCTCGACCCGAAGATGGCCGTGCTCGGCCCGTACACGCAGAGCATAGGCATTTACAAATGCCCGGCCGATCGAAGCACCGTGAAGAAACCTCGGACGAAGGATTCGCCGGCCGGGACCGTGCCGCGCATCCGCAGCGTGGCCGCCAGCCAGGCGGTGGGCACCTGGCACGACGGCGTGCACCCGACCAAGGGCTACTGGCTCGACGCCGCGATGCAGGGCGGTTCGCTGAAGAACCCCGGAGGCAAGTGGCGTGTCTACGCGAAGGACGCCGATTGCAACCGGCCGGGTCCGTCGCAAATCTGGGTGTTCACCACCGAGCATCCTGCCACCATCAACGACGGCGGCTTCGGCTTCCGGATGCCGGACACGCCGCAGGCCACCGCCAGCGTGGGCTGGATCGACTTCCCGGCGGCATTCCACAATGGTGCGTTGAGCCTGTCGTTCATCGACGGGCACGCCGAGAACCACAAGTGGGTCGAGCCGACCACCCTTCAAAACGGCGACTCGACGAACTGGGGTACGCTCAACCGGGGCAAAAAAGCCAACAACCTCGACATCCTCTGGATGGCCGAGCGAACCTCCGCCCGAGACTAATCGGCGTCCGCCTGGCCAAGCGCGGCTTGCGAACGGTTGGCCGCGGGGTACAATTCCCGCGCCGCCAGTCGGCAACCGCCAGCCCAATTTCTTCAATGATGCCGGTGTGGTGGAATTGGTAGACACGAGGGATTTAAAATCCCTTTCCCGCGAGGGAGTGCCGGTTCAAGTCCGGCCACCGGTACCAATCTTATTTTCGAGTCCCACAGGGTGATTTGTGTCTCGATTTATCCTACAAAAAGTCTCGATTAATGGAGTTTGTTTTTTGTAAAGAGGGGTGACGCATTATGGGAGTTTTTGAGATTGTGATGACGCTGGGAATGCTGGTGCTGCTGCAGGCGGTGCTGGGATTCGATAACCTGCTCTATATTTCGCTCGAGTCGCAGCGTGCGCCGGAGGCACAGCAATCGTCCGTCCGCAAGTGGGGTATCGGCATCGCGGTCGGCCTGCGAGTCGTTCTGCTGTTTTTGCTGATCAAGATGATTGAGGCATTTCAGGCGGAATGGTTTTCGATTTCTTGGGAAGGTGTCGTCGAAGGTAAATTCAATTTGCACAGTATCATCGTTCTGGTTGGCGGAGTTTTCATCCTCTACACTGCGATGAAGGAAATTTTCCACATGATTGTGGTGGAGGATTTTCAAACCGAAGTAAAACGGGACGCCTCCTCTGCCAAGTCGGTCGTAGCCAAGATCGTATTCATGAATGCGGTGTTTTCGTTCGACTCCATCCTGAGTGCCATCGCTCTGGTGAGTGGTACCGGTGACAAGACCGGCGAGATCAGCACCACGGGTTTTTGGATCATGGTGGTTGCCATTCTTACTGGTGGCGCACTAATGATCTGGCTGGCTGATGGTGTCTCAACGTTTCTTCAGAAAAACCGGATGTACGAAGTGCTCGGTTTGTTCATCCTCTTCGTCGTCGGCATTCTTCTGCTGACGGAAGGCGGGCATCTGTCGCACATGAAACTCTTCGGCAGTGAGATTCACGCCATGAGCAAAACGACGTTTTACTTCGTGATCACCGTGCTGGTGCTGACCGAGGTGGTGCAGAGCCGGTACAAGAAGAATCTGCTGCTCAAACAGCAGTCGCAGAAAAAATAGTCTTTGTAAGACACAGTCGATAGCGGTTCATGCCTTGAGGCGGTCGCCCTTGGGGTCGTGGATGGGGAGGGAGACCTTGGCCGGGATAAGGTTGCCGAACAGTTCGATCTTCACTTCGGTCCCCGGCTTGGTCAACGGCAGCGGCAGGTAGGCGCAGGCGATGGATCGGTCGATCGTGTGGGCGTGGCCGGCGCTGCGCAGCCGTGAGACGATCTCGCCGTCGTGCCAGACGGACTCCGCGCCGTAGGCTGGAAATTCGTTGCCCTCGAGCACGACGGTTCGCAGACGTGTTCGCAGCCCTTCCTCTTTGCGCTTCATCAAGGCATCGCGGCCAATGAAGTTGCCCTTGGTCATGTCGGCGCAGAAGCCTAGCCCGGCTTCAAGTAGGTTGTCTTCCGGCGTTACGTCGGTGCTCCAGTAGACGTAGCCTTTCTCGAGCCGCAGCGAGTCGAGCGTCTTGTAGCCGGCGGGGCGGATGCCGTTCGCCTGGCCAAGCTCCAGCAGCGCGTCCCAAACGGCGCCGGCATCGTCGTTGGCGAGGTACAGTTCCCAGCCCAGTTCGCCTATGTAGCTGACGCGCTGCGCCCAGGCCGTTTTGCCGGCGACGGTGATCTGCCGCGCGGTGAGGTAGGCAAAGGCGTCGTTGTCGAGGCCGTCATCGGTCGCTTGGCCAAGCGCGTCGCGCGCGGCCGGCCCCCACAGGCCGATACAGGCCAATTCATCAGTCACGTTGCGCAATTCAACCGAGCCGTCAGTCGGGGCGTGCGCGCGAACCCACTCGAGATCGTTCGAGAGGAACGACGTGCCGGTGATGACTCTGAACCGGTCGGCGGCCAGCCGGCAGACGGTGAGGTCGCTCTCGACGCCGCCACGCGTGTTGAGAAACTGCGTGTAGACGAGCGAGCCGGCGGGGCGGTCGACGTTGTTGCAGGCGACGCGCTGCAGCAGGCCGAGCGCGCCGGGGCCGCTGACCGCGAATTTGCCAAACGAAGTCATGTCGAACAACGCGGCGCGTTCGCGGGCGGCGAGGCATTCCTCGCGGATCAGGTCGTGGTACGGCGCACGGCCCCAGCCCCAGTTGTGCTGGTCTTCCGCCGCCTGGCGGGACGGTTCGTCGGGCCGGAAAAAGTTGACGCGTTCCCAGCCGTTTTTCTCGCCGAACTCGGCGCCGAGGCCGGCAAGCCGGTCGTAGAGCGGACTCTTCCTCTGGTTGCGCGCCCAGAGCGTTTCGTCGGCCGGAAAATGCTGGTGGTAGTAATAGTGGTACACCTCGCGCGCCTTCTCGGCGACGAAGCGGGTGTCGCCATAGTTCGTGCCGAAACGGCGGATGTTCATCTCGTGGAGGTCGAGCGATGGTTCGCCGTCGATGATCCACTCGGCCATAACCTTGCCGACGCCGCCCGCCCCGGCGATGCCGTTCAGCGACATGCCGGCCGCGACATAAAATCCAGGTACTTTCGGTACCGGGCCGAGGCAGTAGTGGCCGTCCGGCGTCATGGCGTCTGGGCCGTTGATGAGCTTGATCACCTCGGCTTGCTCGATCAGCGGGATGCGCCGCAGCGCGCCCTCCATCACCGGCTCGAACAGTTCCCAGTCCTCAGGCAGCAATTGTTGGGTGAACTCCCATGCGACTCCGTCGGGGGCCCACGTTTTCGGTTCCAACTCGAATCCGCCGACGAGGAATCCGCCTACCTCCTCTCGCAGGTAAAAGAGGTTGTCTGGATCGCGCACGACCGGTGTCTGCTCCGGCAGTTCGTGGCCGGGAATGTGTCGCGTGGTGATGTACTGGTGCATCATCGGGACCATTGGCGTGAGGGCACCAACCATGGCCGAGAGGCGAGGTGCCCACTGGCCGGCGGCGTTGATGACAATCGCGGTCTGAACGGTGCCTTTGTCTGTCTCAATGTGGGTGACGGCTCCCGCTGCGTCGCGGCCGATGCTGGTCACGCGGCAGTTTGTCTCAATGGTGACGCCCAGCTCGCGGGCGCGCTTGGCAAACTCGAGCGTGATGCCGTTGGGATCGAGCCAGCCGTCATCGGGGATGTGCACCGCGCCCTCGATTCCGTCCGGGCTGATGAACGGCGCGATCTCGAGGGCCTCCTTGGCGGAGATGGTACCGACGTCGAGGCCGATTCCGCGCGCTCGGCTGACCTGCCGCTGCAGGGCCTTGAGGCGGTCCGGGCTGGAGGCCAGGCGTAGGCTGCCGACCTTGTGCCAGCCGATGCCGTTGGCGCCCTCGGCCTTGAACTGGTCGTACAACCCGATGCTGTAGTTCATCAACTGCATCAGCGCTGGCGAGGTGCGGAACTGGCTGACCAGGCCAACGGAATGGAAGGTGGTGCCGCTGGTCAACTCGCCTTTTTCAAGCAGCAACACATCGGTCCAGCCGCGCTTGGCCAGATGCCACGCGATGCTGCAGCCGGTGATGCCGCCGCCGATGATGACGACTTTCGCTTGCTCGTTCATGGGTGGCGCACTTTGGCCAAGCTGGGTTCGGGCGGCAATAGCCAATTCTGGTGGCGCGGCCCGCGGGCTTGCGCTTAAGCAAGCCAGTCGGCAACCTCCCGTGCCCCAATGCCTGATGATGCGCAGACAACGCGGGAGAGTCGCATTCACCGATGGCTAAAGACAGCGCCGACGCGATGGTTTGTCGCCTACGCGGTATTGGCCGCCTTCGCGACCTACTTCTGCATGTATGCCTTTCGCAAGCCATTCGCGGCTGCGAAGTACGAGGGGCTGATGTTTCTCGGGACGGATGTGAACCTCAAGACCGTCCTGCTGATCAGCCAGGTCATCGGCTACGCGCTCTCGAAATACGCCGGCATCAAGGTTTGCACTGAGATACGACAGGCACACCTTGCGAAGTTCCTCGTGGGTCTGATCCTGTTTGCTGAGTTTGCACTTTTCCTTTTTGGCCTCGTGCCGGAGCAGTACAAGGTGGCGGCGATATTTTTGAACGGCATTCCGCTGGGGATGGTGTGGGGGTCGGTGTCGCGCTACCTCGAGGGGCGTCGGGCCTCCGAGGTGATGTTCGCCGGGCTGAGTTGCTCGTATATCGTGTCGAGCAGTTCGGTGAAGGCGTTTGGCACGTGGCTGATGGAGCGGGGCATCGACCAGTTCTGGATGCCGGTCGCGGCCGGGCTCTGTTTCCTGCCGTTGTTTGTGGTGGCGGTTTATTTCCTGAACCAGTTGCCGCAACCGAGCGCGGCGGACGTCGCTGACCGCAGCAAGCGCAGCGTGATGAACTCGAGCGAGCGGTGGAAGTTTTTCCGCACCTTCCTCCCGGGGATGCTGATGCTGTTGCTCGTCTATTTTTTCCTCACCGCCTACCGTGATTTTCGCGACAATTACACGCCGGAAATCTTCAAGGCGCTGGGCGAGGAGACCAGCCCGGAACTGTTTTTGAAGGCCGACTGGCCGGTGGCGTTCGGGGTGATGGCGGCGCTCGCCTGCCTGAACCTGTTCCGGGATCATCGCTACGGGTTGATCGCCGTGTTCGGGGTGATGCTATTTGGCATCGTGCTGATGGGCACCGCGACGTTGCTGCACGATATGGAGAAGATCACCGGCCTGTGGTGGATGATCCTGATCGGCACCGGTGCCTACCTCGCCTATGTGCCGTACGGCGCGGTGTTGTTCGAGCGGGTGATGGCGTCGACCAAGGTCGCCGGCACGGCGGTGTTCGCGATCTACCTGCACGACGCGATCGGCTACACCGGCTCGATCACCGTGCAGCTTTACAAGGACCTCGGGCAGGGCGAGTTGGATTATTACCATTTTCTGCGCGGGTTCACCTGGCTGCTGTGCGGGCTGGGGCTGGTGTGCTTTGTGGCCAGTTGCCTCTATTTCATGAGCAAGCACAAGCCGGCGGCAGCGGACGAGCCGCCGCCGCGCCCGTGACGCTTGCGCGGCGCGGACGGTTTTGCCACCCTGCCTCTGCCCGATCATGACCAAGCGCACCGTTTCCAGCATTGCGTTTGCCCTTGTGATGAGCGCGTGTCTTTTTGGCTTGGCCAAGCGCGCCGTCATGGCCAAGACGTTGCAGTGGTACGATCGGGGCCATTACCGCGAGGCCAAGGTCAACCAACCGCTTGGCCAGGCACCCGGCTTTACGCTGCTGTCGGCCCGGGCGGCCGGGGTCGCGTTCACCAACCGCCTCGCCCGTGCGCGGATGGTCAACGCCAACCTGCTCAACGGCGCGGGCGTCGCCGCCGGGGATGTCGACGGCGACGGCCTGTGCGACCTCTATCTGTGCAGTCTCGACGGGGAAAACGGGCTGTTCAAAAATCTCGGAGACTGGCGATTCAAAGACATCACCGCTGCGGCCGGGGTCGGCGCGCCGGGGATGTCGAGCACCGGCGCGGCGTTCGGCGACCTGGACGGCGACGGCGATCTAGATTTGTTTGTCACCTCCTGCGGCGGGCCGAATGCGCTGTTCCTCAACGACGGCACCGGCCGGTTCACGAACCGCACCAGGGCGGCCGGGGTGGAGGCGCGGCGGATCGGTTCGACCTCGGTGGCGATGGGTGATCTGGACGGCGACGGCGACCTCGACATTTACGTGGCCAACTATGGCGAGACCTCCGTCCTGCGCTCCGGCGGCTCGGTATCGGTGCGCACGGTCAACGGGAAGCCGGTCGTTACCGGCCGGTACGCCAACCGCATCCGCATCATGGACGGCGAAATGGTCGAGGTCGGCGAGCCGGATTTCCTCTACCTCAACGATGGCCGCGCCAAATTCACCCGGGTCGACTGGACGGACGGCAACTGGCTCGACGAAAACGGCGAGCCGATCCGGAAAGCGTTCTGGGACCTTGGCCTCGCGGTGATGATCCGCGACGCCAACCAGGACGGCCGGCCGGACATCTACGTCTGCAACGATTTCCAGACGCCGGATCGCCTTTGGATCAACCAGGGCGGCGGTCGTTTTCGGCTCATCGACGAGTTGGCGCTGCGGCACCGAAGCTACTTTGCGATGGCGGTCGACTTTGCCGACATCAACCGGGACGGACACGACGACTTCTTTGTCGCCGACATGATGAGCCCGACGCACCTGCTGGAGATGACGCAGGTCGCCGTGACCAACCCGTTCGCCAAGCCGATCGACGAATTCATCGACCGGCCGATCATCCACCGCAACACGCTCCTCGTGAACCGCGGTGACAACACTTACATGGACACCGCTAACTTCAGCGGCGTCGCCGCCACCGAGTGGACCTGGGGCGCGGCGTTTCTCGATGTCGACCTCGACGGGCTCGAAGATCTGCTGATCGCCAACGGGCACGCCTTCGACACGCAGGATCTCGACACCATCGAGCGCACCGCCCGGCTCGGCAGGCTGCCCCCGGCGCAGGATCGAAAAAAAATCTTTCTTTACCCGCCGCTGAACGTCCCGAACATGGTGTTCCGCAACGACGCTGGCCTGCGCTTCACCGAGGTCGGGCGGCAATGGGGGTTCGAGTCGAAAAACGTGTCGCACGGTCTCTCGCTGTGCGACCTCGACAACGACGGCGACCAGGATGTGGTTGTCAACTGCCTCAATTCGCCGCCGCTGCTCTACCGCAGCAATGCCACCGCGCCTCGCGTGTCGGTGGCGCTGCGTGGCGCGGGTGGTAACACCCGCGGCATCGGCGCGCGCATCACCGTGCGCGGCGGGCCATACGCGCAGTCGCAGGAAATGATCGCCGGCGGGCGCTACCTCGCCGGCGACGAGCCGCTGCGCAGCTTTGCCGCCGGCCAGGCGGCGAACCTCTCGATCGAGGTCGCCTGGCCAGGTGGCCGCCGGACGGTCGTCGCCGAGGCCAAGCCAGACCATGCCTACGAGATTCACGAAAAAAACACGCAGCCCAGTCCGCCGCCTCTGGCCAAGCCGCCGCCGATGTTCACCGACGCCAGCGACCGGCTGGCTCACGGGCACACCGAGCGGCCGTCGGACGATTTTCTGCGCCAGCCGCTGCTGCCCCGCCGCCTGACCGAGTCCGGCCCCGGGCTGGCGTTCATCGACTGGGATCGCGACGGCCTTGATGAGCTGTTTTTCGGCAACGGCGCCGGCGGGAAACTGACCGGCTACAAGGTTGCCACCGACGGCCGCTTGGCCAAGCTGGACGACCCGGTGCTCGCCCAGCCGCTTGCCGGCGACGCGCTTGGCCTCGGCACGGACGGGCACGGCCTGCTCGTGGCGGTGTCCGCGCACGACTCGCCCGTGCCGAACGCACCGTCGCTGCTCCGTTACCGGCCCGGCTTGGCTAAGCCGGAGGTCATCGCGCTGCCGTCCGCCAACTACTCCGACGCCGGCTCGATCGCCGTGGCGGACACGGACGGCGACGGTGATCTCGACGTCTTTGTCGCCGGTCGCGGCATTCCCGGCCAATTCCCCCGGCCGGCCTCGTCGTGGCTGTTGCGCGGCGGCCCGGGCGGGCGGCTGAAACTGGACGCCGAACAAACTGCCGTCTTCGCGAACCTTGGCCTCGTGAACTCGGCCGTGTTCGTCAACCTGGATGACGATCCGTTGCCGGAACTGGCGGTGGCGACGGAGTGGGGGCCGATCCGGATTTTCACGAACCGCGGCGGCGCCTTCAACGACGCGACGCAGGCGTGGGGGCTCGACACGCAGCCCGGCCTGTGGCGTGCGCTCGCCGTCGGCGACTTCGACAACGACGGCCGAACCGATTTAATCGCCGGCAACTGGGGCCTGAACAGCCCGTACAAGCATGGCCGGAAACGGGTGCCGCACCTCGTGCACGGCGATATCGGCGGCGACGGGTTTTACGATGCGCTTGAGGCGCGGCTTGACGTGGCATCGCAACGGCTGCTGCCGCGCCACCAGCTCGTGACGCTCGAGAAGCTGTTCCCATTTTTGCGCGAAAATTTCCCGACACATCGCCAGTACGCCGCCGCGACGATCCAGCAGTTGTTCGCTGGGAAGTTGGCCGGGGCCGGGCAGCTAAACGCTTCGCACCTCGCCTCGGTCGTGCTGCTCAACCGCGGCGCGGGATTCGAAGCCAGGCCGCTGCCGGTCGAGGCGCAGTTCACGCCGGTTAGCGGCGCGGCCGTGGCCGACTTCGACGGCGACGGAAACGACGACGCGTTCCTCAGCCAAAACTATTTCGCCGTGCGGGTGCAGGATTACCGGATGGACGCCGGCGAGGGCCTGCTGCTGCTCGGCGATGGGCAGGGCGGGTTCGTGACCGTGTTCGGGCATCGCAGCGGCATCCGGGTGTACGGCGAGCAGCGCGGCTGCGCCGTGGGCGACCTTAACGCCGACGGCCGCCCCGACCTGTTGGTCACCCAAAACAAGGGCGACCCGAAATTGTACATCAATGCCCTTGGCCAAGCGTCCCGCACTAAGCAGTAACGGGGCGACTGCTACAATGCCTTGGCGGCGATGTCGCTACGGGTGAAGGCGCCTTCGAACTGGATTTTTGCGGCCGCCTCGTAGGCGAGGTCGCGGGCGGCCTGCAGCCCTTGGCCAAGCGCGGTGACACCCAGCACCCGGCCGCCGGCGTTGACGACGTTCCCCCCATCAAGCTTGGTTCCGGCGTGGAACACCTTGACGCCCGGAAGGGCATCGGCGTCGGCGATGCCGGTTATGACCTTCCCCTTCTCGTAGCTGCCGGGGTAGCCGCCGGAGGCGATCACGACGCACACGGCCGACAGGTCGCTCCAGCGCAATTCGTGCTGGTCGAGCGTGCCGTCGATGCTGGCCTCGAGCAGGTCGACGAGGTCGTTCTCAAGCCGGGGGAGGTACACTTGCGTCTCCGGGTCGCCGAAGCGGGCGTTGAACTCGAGCACCTTCGGCCCGTCGTCGGTGAGCATGATGCCGGGGTAAAGCATTCCGCGAAAGTCGATGCCCTCGGCGGCGCAACCGGCCAGCCACGGCTCGAGCACGGCGTTGGCGATCTCGTTGAGTTTTTCTTCGCTCAGGAACGGCACCGGCGAGTAGGTGCCCATGCCACCTGTGTTCAGCCCTTCGTCACCGTCGAGCGCGCGCTTGTGGTCCTGCGAGCTGGGAAACAGACTGGCGGTTTTGCCGTCGCACAACGCGTGCAGCGACACCTCCATGCCGGTGATCAATTCCTGGATCAGCACACTTGAGCCGGCGTCGCCGAATGCGCGGTCGGTCATGATCTGGTCGATCGCCGCGTTGGCTTCGTCCGACGTGTTGCAAATCAGCACGCCCTTGCCAAGCGCGAGGCCGTCGGCCTTGACAGCGCATTTGCCGTTGAGCGACCCGGCGAATGCCCGGGCCTCGGCGGCGTCGGTGAACGACGCGGACTTCATCGTCGGTACACCGTTACGTTCCATGAATTCCTGCGAGAAAATCTTGGACGACTCGAACTGCGCGGCCTGTTGTGTCGGCCCCCAGGCGCGGAGTCCAGCGGCCTGAAACTGATCGACGATGCCCATCGCCAGCGGGTTGTCCGGCCCGACGACCGTGAGGTCGACCTGCTGTTCGTGCGCAAACTCGAGCAGCGCCGGCAGGTCCTCCGCACCAATGCCGACGCACTCCACCGCCGAGCCGTTGGACGCGACGGTTTCGCCGGCGATCCCCGCGTTGCCGGGGGCGCACCACATTTGCGTGGCGCGGGGCGACTGCGCCAGTTTCCAAACGAGGGCGTGTTCGCGGCCACCTCCACCGATTACCAAAATCTTCATCGAATTCCGGGCGGCGCATCGTAAATCAGCTGCCGCGTTGGGAAAGCATTTTTCCCGGCGACCGGCTCGGGTAAACTGCGCACGTGTCAGTCGGGTTACTCAAGATCGTATCCGGCGGCCAGACCGGGGTCGATCGAGCGGCGCTGGACTGGGCGCTGGCCAACGGCGTGGCTTGCGGCGGCTGGTGTCCGTTTGGCCGTTGGGCGGAGGATGGCGCCATCGACGCCCGGTACCCGCTGCGGGAGACTCCCGAGCGTAAACCAGCGCAGCGCACGGAATGGAACATCCGCGACAGCGACGGCACGCTGATCGTGAGCTTGGTGAAGCGTCTGGTTGGCGGCACCCGGCTCACGGAGGAGTTGGCCAAGCGCTTGGCCAAGCCGTGCTTGGTCTTATCAAAAACGGACGGCGATCTGTTGATTCTGGCGAAGGCGCTGCGGCAGTTCATCGCGGTTAACAACATCGCGGTGCTCACCGTCGCCGGGCCAAGGGAATCGGGCGAGTCAGGCGTGGGGGAATTCACCGCCGGGCTGCTGGACGCCGCGTTTGGCCAAGCGGGCTGCCCGGAAAATTAAATTGAGCCAAGTCCGCTTTGCCGTCACTCTCCCCGCGCTGAAATGCGGAAGGTGAACATAGGATTGGTGGGTTGTGGTACGGTCGGCAGCGGCGTGGTGCAGGGCCTGGCCCGTAACGGCTCGCTGATGGCATCGCGCCTTGGGGTGAAACTTTCGCTCGGCGGCGTGGCGGTGCGCAACGCTCGCAAGGCTCGGCCGGCCCGCTTGGCCAAGCGCCTGGTCACCACCGACTGGGAGCCGCTCGTGCGCGATCCAAAGATCGACGTGGTGATGGAGTTGATGGGCGGCACGACAACCGCGCGCAAGGTGGTCGCCGAGGCGTTGAAGCTGGGCAAGCCGGTGATCACTGCCAACAAGGCGCTAATCTCCGCGCATGGCGAATCGATTTTCAGGCAGGTCGAGAAAAATGGCGGCAACCTTTACTACGAGGCAGCGGTTGCCGGCGGCATCCCGATCATCAAGTCACTGCGCGAGGGACTGAGCGGAAACCGCATCCAGCGGCTGTACGGCATCCTCAACGGCACCTGCAATTACATTCTGACGCAGATGGAGGCCGAGGGGCGCGACTTTGAGGATATTCTGGCCGATGCACAGCAGATGGGCTACGCCGAGGTCGAACCGTCGCTGGACGTGGACGGCTTTGCCGCGCAACACAAGGCCGGGATCCTTGCCTCGCTGGCGCATGGGTTTTGGATCAAGCCAAGCCAGGATAAAATCAATTGATGATTTAGATATTAGATTTGATGATGTTGCGGGAATCTCAGAAGCATGTAATGAATTAATAGAAGTAGTCACCTTTTTAAAGAATCCTGACAAATTAATTAAATTAGGAGCCAAA
>CAYWMH010000008.1:0-1135 GCA_964459315.1 uncultured Verrucomicrobiota bacterium | reverse complement strand
TGCGCGGCGCATGGGCTACTGCATCAAGCTGCTGGGCATCGTCAAGAAACTGGTCGGCAAAGTGCAGATTGCCGTGCACCCGGCGTTGGTGCCGGAGAAACACGTGCTTGCGAGCGTGAGTGGAGTTTACAACGCCATCCTCGTTCGCGGCGATATCGTGGGCGACACGCTGCACTACGGTCAGGGCGCCGGCGCGGACGCCACGGCGAGCGCAGTGTTGAGCGACCTTGCCGACGCGGCGTTGGACTTGAAAAACGGCAGCATGGGCCGCGTGCCGCCGTTTGTGCCGCATGAAGAGAAAGGCAGCGTGCTGCCGATGGATAAGGCGGTCAGCCCCTTTTACCTGCGCCTGAGCGTGATCGACCGGCCGGGAACACTGGCCAGGATCGCGACCATCCTCGGCGGGGCCAAGATCGGCATTTGCTCGGTGATCCAGCCGGAGGGGCACGTCGGCGAGAGCGTGCCGCTGATCATGATGCTGCACGACGCGCCGGACGCGGCCATGCGGCAGGCGCTTCGGAAGATCGCCCGCCTCTCCGCCGTCAAGGCCAAGCCGACCATGATTCGCGTGGAAACCTTTGACTGACCGTGAGCGGGGACGCCATCAACGAACCTGCCGCCTGGCAGGGGCTGATCCGCCGGTACGCGGAGCATCTGCCAGTAGACGACTCGACGCCGATTGTGTCGCTGCTCGAGGGAAACACGCCGTTGATCCGGGCCGACCGACTGGTCCGCGAGATCGGCGGCGACATCGAACTGCACCTCAAGTACGAGGGGCTGAACCCGACCGCCTCGTTCAAGGATCGCGGGATGACCTTGGCCGTTTCGAAGGCCGTGGAACAAGGCGCGGAGGTGGTCGTTTGCGCCAGCACCGGCAACACCTCCGCCTCGGCGGCGGCCTACGCCGCGCGTGCCGGGCTGAAGTGCGCGGTGATGCTCCCGCACGGCAAGATCGCGCAGGGCAAATTGGCGCAGGCACTGATGCACGGCGCGATCACGGTGGCGATCGAGGGCAACTTCGACGACGCGCTGCAGATTGTCCGAGAACTCGGTGAGACCGGCCAGGTGGAGGTGGTCAACAGCATCAACCCGGTGCGGATCGAGGGCCAAAAGACGGCGGCGTTCGAGGTGGTCG
>CAYWMH010000007.1:8318-21644 GCA_964459315.1 uncultured Verrucomicrobiota bacterium | reverse complement strand
GACCCTCCTCGAGCCCCATGAAGGCGCCGTAGCTGGTGAGGTTGCGAATCTTGCCGCTCACCTTCGAGCCGACCTTGTATTTCTCCTCGGCCAAATCCCACGGGTTGGTGTCAAGCTGCCGAATGCCGAGGGAAATTTTCTGCTCGTCCTGGTTGATGCCGAGCACGACAGCATCGATGTCCTCGCCGGCCTTGAGTACTTCGGACGGCTTGTTGATGCGCTTGGTCCACGACAATTCACTGACGTGCACCAGTCCCTCGACGCCCGGCTCCAGCTCGATGAACGCGCCGTACGGCATGAGATTAACCACCCGGCCGGCGACTTTGCCGCCGACGGGGTATTTCTCCTCGATCTTGTCCCACGGGTTGGCCTGTTTTTGTTTCAGTCCGAGGCTGACCCGCTCGCTTTCCTTATTGATGTCGAGGATGACCACCTCAAGTTCCTGACCGGTGGCCAGCATTTGGGAGGGGTGCGTGATGCGGCCCCAGCTCATGTCGGTGATGTGCAGCAGGCCGTCCAGACCGTTCAGGTCAACGAACGCGCCGAAGTCGGTCATGTTCTTTACGGTGCCCTTGCGGATGTCACCCGGCACCATGTCGCTGAGCAGTTCCGCACGCTTGGCGGAGCGTTCCTCCTCGATCAACTCGCGGCGGCTCAGGACGATGTTTTGCCGCTCGAGGTTGAGCTTCATCACCTTGAAATCGTAGGTCTGCCCAACGTACGGCTCGAGGTCGTGCGGCGTGGTGACATCGATCTGTGACGACGGCAGGAATGCCTCCACACCGATGTTCACGATGAGGCCACCCTTGACCGCCGCCTTAACGCGTCCCTTGATATGGCCGCCCTCTTCGCAGAGGGTCTTGATGTTGTCACAGTTCTTCTTGAAGATCGCCTGCTCGTGGGACAGCACGACCATGCCGTCGCGATCCTCAAGCTGGAGGATCAGCACGTCTACCTCCTGCCCAAGCTTCAATTCCTCGACATGATCCTCGAATTCGTTGACCGGCACGGAGCCTTCGCTCTTGTAGCCGATGTCGATCATGACTTCCTTCTGACGGATCTCGATGACCGTCCCCTTGACTATTTGGCCGGGGGCAAAGCTGACTTGGCTCTGCGCCATGGCCTCTTCCATGGTTAATGACACTTTATTATTTTATAAATGGGAGTAAGTTTTCCCTGCGAAAACCGATTGCCCGTGAAAGGCGTCCGAAGACGGGGCAACCGGGTTAAAGGTTAAGTTACTCGGTTAACAGATTGTTTCTCAGCTTCCCATGGACTCCCGCACGCACGGGGCCCAGCGGCGGGGGAACATACGTCCGGCCAAGCCGATTGCAAGGGCCATTTTGCCAGAAAACCCGTTTTAATCGAACGATTCGACAGCACGCCTAGCCTCACGGCGGACGAAGTCGTAGCTGTCCCGGGTCAATTTCCGGAGCTCGGGCAGCGCCTTGCGGGCGGCTTTCCCCGCGCGGCGCAGCGCCTGGCAGGCAAAGAGGCGCACCAGCGGCTCGTCGTTGTGCAGAATCGAGATGTACAGGTCGACGTCCCGCACGCGCACCCGGCGCAGTGCCTCCAAAGTGAGCTGCCGATCCTCGCTCGTGTCGAGCCGAGCAAACAGCTCTGGCCCGGCCGGGCGGGCGTCCGAGCCGAGTTCGCCCAGCTCGCGGATGGCCGTGTGCCGCACCGTGGCCGCTGGGTCGCCCAGCGCCTGCTTAAACGCTGCCAGCCGTTTACCGTCATCCGGCTCGACCCGCGCCAAGGCGTTCAACGCGCTGGCCCGCACCCCGGCGTTGTCGTGGTTCAAAGCGCTGTTCAACGCGGGTAGCGCCGGCTTGGCCACCGGCCCCAGCTTGGCCAAGGCGGCGAAGGCGGCGGCTTGGGTGGCGGCGTGTTTCACGTCCAACACGCCAACCAGGCTCGTGACTGCGCTGCCGGGCAGTTTGCGAAACCCGCCGAGCGATTTGACCACAGCCAGGCGCAACTCCGGCCCGGCGCCGTCGAACATGCCGGCGAGCCGCTTGGCCAAGGCCGTGTCGTCGCTGCCCAGCTTGCCGATGGCCAGGACGGCGCTGAGCCGAATGGCGGCATCGTCGTCGTCAAGGCTCTCGACCAGTGCCGTGGTGGCGCCGCGCGCACTTGGCCCAAGACGGGCAAGCGCATCCATCGCCGCCTGCCGAACGAGCGTGTTGTCGTCGCGCATCGCCGCCTGCAAGCGAGGCATTAGCGTGTTCGGCTTCGCCGTGGAGGCAACGAGCGCGCTCAGTGCAGCACTCCGGAAATCCGGCTGCTGGTGTTCCAGCACGGGTTGGATCGCTTGGCGTGTCGTGGGGGATTTATCGCCGATTTTTTGAAGCGCAATGAGTGACAACAAACCAGCCCCGTTGCCGGGGTGTTCCTTCAACGCACGCATCAGGCTGGGCACCGCCTGGATTCCAATGTTGCCCATGCAGTCTGCCTGCCAGGTCTTTCCCGACAGCTTGGTCAACGGGATGTCCTTTGCAGAATCGAGAACGCCGCGGATAGATGCCGGTCCCATTTCGACCAATGCATTTTGAATGAGTTTTTTTTCGCCCTCGCCCGCTTGGTCGAGCACTGCGATGAGTTTGGGCACTGCTGCGGAAGCATCGTCGCCCATGCGACCCAGCAGGTCGATGGCCTGTTCGCGCTTGGCCGGGTCTTCCGCTGACAGTCGCTCGATCAGGTAAGGGACTGCAGCCGTGCCATCCGGGCGGAGGCTAAGGATGCCGCTGAAGGCTTCCTGACGCAGACCGGGTTCTTCCGAGTTTAACGCCGGGAAGAGCAGTGGGAGCATCCGTTCGCCATCAAAGCCGATTCGATTCAGTGCCTTTAATCCGGCGATACGGGCGTCTTTGTCTGGCTCATTCGCCAATCGCTTGCCCAAATGCATCGCGGGGAGAGAGGTTGCTGGTATCCAATGAACTGCCTTGGCTGCTGCGGCGCGAACAGTGGCGTTGTCTGCCGAGAGCCCCTGCATGATTTGTGGATGTGCCGTGTTGCCAATCTGGCCAAGCGCGGAGCCGGCTGCGTCGCGGACGCTGTCAGAGTCGTCTGCCAACAGGCCGAAGAGTCGGGGCGCAGCCTCACGTGAAGCAGAGCCAAGGTTCCCCAATACCCGGGCGGCACCCAGACGAACAGAGCTGTCTTCCGAGCCTAGCGCAATTGTCAGCTGTGGGACTGCCTGCGGGCCAATCTGCGTGAGCGCGTGGACAATCCGCACGTGAACCTGATCCTTGTAACGTCGGCGGCTCCGCTCGAGTCGCTTGATGAGTTCGGGGGTGGCCTCGTTGGCAGCCGGTCCGATTTTAGCGAGAGCGGTAGCGGACCAAAAGAAAACCTGTTCCTCTTCGTCGTCGAGCCCCTTGACGAGGGCGGAGACGGCGGCCTTTGCGTCCGGGCCAAGCAGGGCCAGCGAACGCGCGGCTTCCCGGCGCTTGACCTTGTCGCCACTGCCGAGTTCCGAGATCAAGTCTTCGACTTCCTCGGCGTTGACCAGCAGGACGCCAAGGAGCAGGACTGAAACGGTTTTAAAAAACTTCATGCGCGAAAAAAATCCCGCCATTGGCGGGATGTAAATTCGTTCTGCCAGCACCGGCTCAGGCCAGGAATGGGAGATGGCCAGTGCTGTCGTTGAAGGAGTCCGTTGAGGCGCCCATCTGGTTGAGCATGGTCACGAACAGGTTGTTCAACGGCGTGTCCTCCGAGTACTGGATGTGGCGGCCGGGCCGAACCAAGCCGCCACCGCGTCCGGCCAATAGAATGGGCAGGTTTTCGTTGTTGTGCTTGTTGCCATCGCTGATACCACTGCCGTAGACGATCATGGTGTTGTCGAGCAACGAGCCGTCACCTTCAGGAATCGATTTCATCTTCTGAAGAATGTACGAGAGCTGCTCGACGTGGAACGTGTTGATCTTGGAAATCTTGTCGAGTTTCACACGATCATTTTGATGATGCGACAGCGAGTGGTGCCCCTCATTTACGCCGATATGGCGGTAGCTGCGGTTTGAGCCTGCGTTGGCCAGCATGAAAGTGGAAACGCGGGTGACGTCAGTCTGGAACGCTAGGATCATCATGTCACCCATCAAGCGGATGTGCTCTTGGTAGCTGTCCGGCACGCCTTCGGGTTTCTCGAGGCCAGCTAGGACATTTGGGCGCAGGGCGCTTTCCCCCTCGGCACGCTCGATGCGTTGCTCTATCTCGCGCACGGCGGTGAGGTACTCGTCCAGTTTCATTCGGTCGTTGCCGCTAACTTTTCCTGAGAGGGATCTGGCGTCTTCCAATACGAAATCGAGAATGCTCTTACGGTAACGCTGGCGTCGGGCCTGGCTTTCGTCGCGTTCCCGCTTGGAGTCGTTGCCAAACAGCCGCTCGAAAACCAGCCGGGGGTTGGTCTCCTTGGCCATCGGTGTGGTGGCGTCCCGCCACGAAATATTGTTCGAGTAGGCGCAGCTGTAGCCGGAGTCGCATTTACCAGATTGGCGTCCCCGCTCGGTACCCAGCTCAAGCGAGGTAAACCGGGTCTTGTGCCCGATTTTCTTTGCAGCGAACTGGTCCACAGAAACTCCGGCACGAATCTCCGAACCCTGACTCTTGAGCGGCTGGACGCCAGTCAGAAACACACCGGCACAGCGGGCGTGGTCACCGGCACCGTCGCCATTGGCCCGGCCCTTGTCCTGGGTCAATCCGCTGAGCACAGTGATGTCACGCTTGACCGGCGAGAGCGACTTTAGGATGCGCGGCAAATCGTAGTGTGCACCAGTGGCAGTCGGTTTCCATTCCTGCAGATGGACGCCGTTCGGTACGAACATGAATGCCATCCGAACCGGCGGCTGGGCCCCGGTGCTGGCCAGCACCTTCAGAGGGGACATGCTCTCGAGCATTGGTAGAGATACCGCTGCCCCAAGGCCTTTCAAAAAGGTTCTTCGTTGAATGTGATTTTTAATCATCTTTCTCTGTCTGCAAGTTACTCAACCGGAACGGCTTGCTCTTCACGACGCCGTGCAGCAGAGTCGAGAACTTGTGACCGTTTACCTTTAAACTTCTACAAATTTCATCGACCGCGCATTTGTCGTAATACTCCAAACCCCGGCCAAGGGCGAAAGTTAGCATCTTCTCCGCCAACGCGCGAATAAAAGTTTCACGGCTTTTCAGCACGTTTTTCAGGCTTTCCGGCCCGTCGATTTTCTCCCCGGTCGGCAGTTCGCCGGACGGGTCGATCGGGAATGTGCCGTCGAGATCGCGCCACGCACCGATACCGTCGTAATTTTCCAGCGCGAAGCCAAGCGGATCCATCTTCTCGTGACAGGTCGCGCACTCGGCCTTGGCGCGATGCTTTTCAAGCCGTTCCCGAAGCGAGCCGCTGGTGATCGCCTCCTCGTCTTCCTCCAGTTCCTCCACATTCGGCGGCGGGGGTGGAGGTGGCGTGCCGAGAATCTGCTCGAGAATCCATTTGCCACGGTTCACCGGCGAAGTGCGCGTCGGATTCGACGTGATCGTCAGGATGCTCGCCTGCGTCAGGACACCGCCGCGGCCGCTGCCCTTGGCCAGGCTCACCCGCTGAAACGCCGGGCCGCTCACGCCGTCGATCCCGTAATGCCGCGCTAGACGCTCATTGAGAAAAGTGAAATCAGCATCAATCAACTCCGCCACGCTGCGATCCTCCCGCATCACCGCCGCGAAAAACATCTCGGTCTCCCGCTGCATTGCCCGGCGAAGGGGGTCGTCAAATGTCGGGAATTTTTCAGGATCCGGCGTGACGCCGTCGAGGTTGCGAATCTGTAGCCATTGCCCGGCGAAATTCTCGACCAAGGCACTCGAGCGCGGATCGGCCACCATGCGTCGTACCTGCGCCGCGAGCACATCCGGCTGGGACAACTCTCCGCGCTTGGCCAAGCGGAACAATTCGTCGTCCGGCAGGCTGCTCCACAGGAAATACGACAGACGTGACGCCAACTCCCAGTCGTTCAATTCGCGGATCGGCTCGCCGCCACTTGGCCGGGTGTCCAGCTCCCAACGGAACAAAAAATGGGGCGAAACCAAAATCGCCTGCACGGCCAAGCGCATCCCCTCCTCGAACGAGCCGTCGTCGGCCATGACCATGTCGACGAACGACAACAGCCGGTTGACCTCCTTTTCAGCAACCGGGCGGCGGTACGCTTTTTCAGCGAAACGTGCCAGCGACTCGCGGGCCACCTGCCGTGCCTCGCCTGGGAGGGGCTGCCGCATGATCACGCGCCGGTGCGACTCCGGCAGCTTGGGTTCGGGCGCATCGAGTGGCCCGATCATGGTGGTCTGTTTCACAAACAGATTCCGGTCGCCGCGCAACGCCGGGTCGGGCGAGTCGTTGTTCACATAGTTGTTGAGGTAGGCGACGGAAATCTTGTGCGCGCCTTTTCCCGGCTTGAGCTTTACGACAAAATCCCGCCGCTCCTCTTCAACCACGTCCACCTCGAATATTTCCACCGGCTGGCCGTTAAGACTGACCTGCATCCTCGGCAGCTCCGGCCCGGCGAGCGTCGCGTAGGCGTTGATGCGCAGCAGATAGTCGCCGTCCGTCTTGAATGGAAAACGAATGTCGATGCTGCCCTCTCGCCACAATCCCCAGTAGCTGTCGTTCTCGATCCGCACCGCGCCGTCGTCGCTTTGCGTCCCCCATTTTTTGGTGCGGATGGCCGCCTCGGGCGGGGGCGGTGGGATGTCCGAGGGGATGGCCCTCGCGGTGATCTCGTCGGCGGCGCGCAGGTATTTCTCCATCAGGATCGGCGAGAGTGAAAGCACGTCACCGATGTTGTCGAAGCCGTAGCCGACCTCGTCGTTCGGGAAGTCCGCCGCCGGCTTGTAGTCCACCCCGAACAGATCGCGAACGGTGTTGTTATATTCACTGCGGTTGAGCCGCCGCAGAGTGACGCGGCCGGGGTTCACCGGCACGCCGGGGTTGGAGCAGTCAAACTTGGCCAACTGCGCGTCGATGAACTCGGTCAACCGGATGCGCTCATCTTCGGTCGGCTGCGGCTTATTATCGGGTGGCATCTCGCGCTGCTGTAGCATATGGCGAACCTTCTCCCATGCACGGCCATCACGAAAAAAATCCGGCGCTTGGGCCAGCCCCGCAAGGGTCACCTCAGCCTTGGCCCGCTTGTTGCCGTGGCAGTTGTGACAATACCGCTCGAGCAGCGGCCGGATGTCCCCAGCAAACTCCGCTTGGCCAACCGCTTGGCCAAGGAAAAACGCCGCCAGTATCCAAGCCGCTCTGTGGATCGAAAACACCATAAACCCCGCGAAAGTTAGCCCAAAAAGTACGCCCTCGCACGCCGCAATATTCAAAGCAACACGCGACGCTTGCAGTATCGGACAGGGTGAAGGGGCAATCAGCGGGGCAGCGTCTCCGGCAGGTCGGCGATGACATAGGCCATCACGGCCATGGCGGCGACGCATTGATTGAACTCCCCTTGGTCGAGCTTGTCGATCGTGTCGGCGTCGGTGTGGTGATACCAGAAATATTTCTCGCGATCGACCTCGAGATGCATCACCGGCACGCCACCGCGCACGAGCTTGAGCACGTCCGCCCCCCGGCAGCCCTTAGCGATGTGGCCCGCACCGATGGGGTCGAGCAGTTTGCCAACACCCCGGATGATCTCCATCCCCCGGCCGCTGCCGAGGAAGCCGAAGCCGGTTGGCCGGAACACCCCGGCATCCGACTCAATCGCCAGCGTGTGTTTGGCCAACGCCGCCTCGTGCCGTTGCGCGTACTGCATGGCACCGCGAATGCCGTTCTCCTCATTCGTCCACAACACCACGCGCACGGTGCGCCTTGGCCGAAGGCCGAGCTTGAGCATCAGCCGCGCCGCCTCCCACGCAGCGAGACAGCCGCCGCCGTCGTCCATCGCGCCCTGCCCGACGTCCCACGAATCGATGTGGCCGCTGACGATGACAATCTCATCCGGCTTCTCCCGGCCGGGAATCTCCGCGATGACATTCCGCGATATACCATCCGGCAATGTGCGAGCCTCCATCTTAAGCCGCACCCGAATCGTCTCCCCGCGAGCTGCCATGCGGGTGAGCATATTGGCATCCTCCAGCGACAATGCGGCGTGCGGAATTTGTTTCACACCTTTGGCGTACGACATCCCGCCGGTGTGCGGCGTCTGCATCGAGAACGGCCCAACCGACCGGATCAAACTCGCCACTGCACCGGCGCGCGCGGCATGGATCGCCCCCTGCGTACGCACGATCACCGTCTGGCGATATTCAGTGAACGGGACGTTGAAGAGAACGATTTTGCCCCTGGCCTCGGCGGCACGTTTTTTGAGGTCATCAAACCCGCTGACCACCAGCACCTCCGCTGTGATGCCCCCCGGCGGTGTGCCGACACTGCCGCCCAGCCCCAGCATCGGCAGCTTTCGGTGGCGCGGTGAAAGCAACTCAACGGACTCATTCCCGCGAACCCAGCGCGGCACGGTAACTTCCTCACCCCGAACATTTTGGAAGCCATCCTTTTTCATCTCGACGAGGCACCAATCGATTGCCTCCTCCAGATTTTCCGAGCCGGTGAAGCGCGGGCCGAACGAGTCGCACATCTTAGCCAGCCGAGTAAAACCGAAAACGCTGTTTGTCGCCGCCTGCGTTAACCGCTTGGCCTCTGCGTGATAATCCGCCGGCTCGTTACCCGCCGCGACCCCACTCGCAGCACCCAGGCCAACTGCCAGCAAAAGGAAAACTTGTTCACTATAATCCTTTAAGCAGTACCACCTCGTCCGATCTGCGGCCACATTCCCCTTGAGTGAGAAGGAATCGAGCTGAGAACGCTTGGCCATGCGATGTTGTTGAGCCGCGGGAGCGTCTTGAAGTGCAGCCGTCCATGCCGCTTTCGGGAGTGGCTTTAATCGATGCGGAGAACGGCACTCCGCGGCAATGTGGCAGAAGGCTCGGCTCATTGAATGGCGGTAGGAGTTATTGGTGAAACGCTTGTTCATGTCAATATCGAGGAGTGCCTCCTTTTTGGGGGCTTGATTTCCAGTTGGCCGGATCGTTGGGGTCGGCTAGGGGGTCAATGATCTCAAGGGAGTGGCCTTCGCCGGCAGCGTCGCTCGGCCAAGGCGCCTAGTAGTTGTACTTAAGCACCACCAGAGCTTCGCCATGGGGATCTTCGAGCGTCAACTTTTCGCCGCCCCTAGCCAAACTGCCATTGTACCAGCCGTAGACCTTGAGTCTGGGATAACGCTTGGCCAAGGCGTTGGGGTCGGCGCTGTTAGCCAACAGAATGCGTTCGCCTGGACCAAGCCTGGCCTGCAGCCGGAAGAGGAAGTCAATGCCTCTGATGCGATGCCAGCTTAAGTCAACCTCGGTCTGGCTGATATTTTGCAGTTCAACAAACTCGTACTCGCTGCCGCCGATGGGATGGTACATCAACTCGGTGAATTTGACGGGAAAACCAAGCGATTCGGGCGTGAAGGTGGCCTCAGTCAAGGCGCTCCATTTTCCATCCACCCGGGTGCGTGCCTTGATAGTGGTATACCTGTCGAACGCGACCGGCTCGGTGAACAGCTTTGCGCTCTGTCCACGAGGGTCGGTGCCATCGATAGTATAATGCACCTCGCCCTCTGGGGCGGTAATAGAGAGTTTGAACCCAGCCGAGACTGTGCCTCCGTGCCGGCTGAATCGCGGGGCGTTGGCAGAGCGTTGCAGGTCGAGGCGTTCCATCTGCTCCATCACAATTGCCCGGCGGCGCGGGATCCATACCTCGCCGATGTACGGGCTCATGTCAGGGAGGACGTGTCTCATCTGCTCAGCCAATTCGCGATGTCGCTGCGCAATGTTTTCATCCGTCAATACGCCGCCGTTGAAGTAGTGCCGGTGCACGCGGTCCGCGAAAGACAGGCGAAACTCCGGGTTGGCCGCAAAGGATTGGAAGATACGTGCAATGTCGGCGCCACTGGCGAGTGCCCCGCTCGTGAGGTTGTCGGAAGTAACCACGCGCCGCTGCCGGCCAAGCATCTGTTTGCCATCGGTGCCAAAGGATCGCTCGGCATCCCAGAGGTAAAACCGCCACTTCGCCCCAGCACGACGTTCGCGGCCGGAGCGCCAGTTGTTGTACGGCCAGTCGTCCATATCTACATAGACGCAAAGCATGATGTAGTCGATAAAGTTCTCGAGGTCGATCAGCTCAACCGCCTTTTTGTAGTTCGCTGAGATGGTGAGATCACTGTTGATTGTAAGATTCTTGAATCGCTTCCATTCGAGGTCGTCTCCCTCGCGAATCTCTCCGAACTGCGCAATTAGATCCCATTCTGTGCCGCCACCGTGACGCGATCGAAGGAAGTTAATGTCCACACGCTCGGTTGGATTATAGTAGGCCTGACTTTTGCCGTTGAGCAGCAGATTTACCAGAATGCCACGGCTGGAGGCGTGGCCCAAGTCACGATAAAGTCGTCGGCAAAGTTCGTCGCAGATGAACGGGTTGATCGAGTCGTTCATGCCGGCACGCAGCACGAGGTGCTCAAACTCGTTCAGCGACAAATCCGGAAAAAACCGATGATTCAAACGGCTTTCGCTGTAGCTGCCACGGAAGTAAAGGCGAAACGAATACTTGCTCCACGGCACTGGGCGGTAGGGAGTGTGTCTGCCGCGGATGAAATCTCCGCCCTGCAACCGCATCCCGCTATTGATCTGAAAACCATCATAATCTTCAGAAGAAAAAAACTCCATTGAGGTTGGCCTTTCCCAGGCCATCCCACGCTTGGTGGTGTTACGCGGCTCGATCTCGAGGATGCCCATTTCTCCCCAGAGGTTTTTCCGCTCTGTCACCAGTGAAATGATAGGCAGCGAGGTGATGGCCTCGGAGTCTCCAAGGACGTAAGTATGCGTTTCCGTTCTCGACGGCAATGAGCCACGACGAAATGCCACCGCCCGGATGACGGTAGATTTGATGATCGGAATCGGTGACTGGTAAAGTTGGCCATTGTCCAGCGTCGGCAAAGAATGATCGATCGTATAACGAATCACCGCCCCGTCATCTGCGCTGTTTAACTCCAATTCGAATGGCTCGTCAAAGAAACCTCGTTTCTGGCTGAATTTTGGCCTACCGAGGATCCCCTCGAAACTGCCCACGCCGTTCTCCGCGCCGGGAGTCGGCCTGATGAAGTATACAAGCTTGTCGGTGCCGGATAGACCGAGCGAAATGTTGTTCCGCTGCTCCGGATAGTTGAGAACCTTGTCGACCGACTTGCGAGGCAGCTCGGGACTGAACAACCCAAGGTAACCGCCGGCCGAGCTGAGCTTGAAGTTCGTGTGCAGCTGCTCCCCAGCAACACGCCTGTTTTTACCAGAAGCAAACACAACCAAAAACTCACCGGCGCCAAGCTCGACCCTCGGGAACGTCCACCTTCCAGGCCGCTGCTTGTCATCCGTCAATGACCAACCGCTGAGGTTCACTACGTTCCGCCCAGTGTTCTGAAGCTCAATCCAGTCGACCGCCTCGTCGTCCTCGTCCCTGATGCCAGTCTGGTTGCTCGCTAGGAACTCATTGATCGCCACGCTGCCGGGCGAGTGGTCAGGGTTCACCGTGTAAGACCACCCGCGCCCCACGAACGCGTTCGGCCTCTCCGCCTGGTCGGTAATGTCGTGCGCACCCGACCAAGCGACCGTCACCTCACCTTTCTTGATTTTACTGAACTCCACCTCCCACGGGCCTGCGGACAAACCGGTCACACTTCTTGGAACCTCGTCGTTAATGCGGATGTCCTCCACACTGATACCTTTGACCGGCTCATCAAAAAACAGTCGAAGCCGCTTGAGTTCGCGCACAGTACTGCTGGGTCGCGGCATGATCTCCGTAAGCGAAGGAGCCACATCATCGGCCACTCGGTAACGCGCCAACTGGGACGAAGCAGGGACGAATGAGTTGGCCGGCCGGCCAAAATCCTTGATGCCGTGGTCGGCGTTCCAGTTCAGCACCACCTCACCGTAGTCGGCGTCTTCAAACTGAACCGTCCATGTGTCGGCCTCTCCGACGATTGCGATGGCCAGCGCGCCGTTCAGTCGTAACTCGCTTCCGTCGATGCCTTGCACCGGCTCGCTGAATCTCAAGGTGACTCGGTTGAGCAGGTCGAGCTGACCCGGTTTGGGCGAAAAGTCCACGATCCTCGGCGGCACAACGTCCTTGAGGATGCCAACCAACTCGGCATCAATCATAAAGTCGCTGCTCGTCAGGCTTAGATTGAAAGCCTGAATAGCGATTGTGTTTGTGCCGTTTTTCAAAAACAAACCGAGTTCATCGATCTCAAATGGCTCAAATTGGCCAGACTCATGGGTGCCGGAGGCGAGCAGCGGTGACGTGTTGCGGGGTGGATTCGCCCCGGTCACTAGTCTGCCGTTGATCCAGACCAAGAATCCGTCGTCGAAGTCAGAGAGCAGGTCGAGCACGCTGTATTGGCTGACGTTTTGAGCGTTGAAAGTCCGGCGCAGATAAACGGTGGAGTATCGACGTGGCATATCCGACAACACCGTGCCGCCCTGCCCATCGCCATAGCGAAACGGCGCGACTCCTCTTACCCAGTTGCTGTCGTCGAAGTCCGGAGCTAGCCAGTCGCCGGGCGTTTGCGAGCCCTTGAGATATCGCCATTCCGAGCCGCGCTTGAGCAGCACCTCCGCTTGGACAAGCAACACAAAACCCAATAGAGCAAAGAACGGCGAAAGTCTCGAAGACAAGGCAATTTAAGGCTTTTCTGGCCGAACCGGCTGGAGCCAGGCGCGCTCGTGTTCGCCAGCAGCGTAGGGGTTTACTTTCTTTTTGGACGACTCGATCTCAGCGCGAATGAACAGCTCATCCCCTTTGAAGGTGTAGCTTGGCTCGAGTGACTGCGATTGGCCAAGGATTGTGCCGATGCCAGCTTCATTTGGCTTAAGCAAGTTGCGCTTGGCCAAATCGGGACTGGTCTTGAAGCTATCGCGCGTTCCGATGAACCTCGTGGTGTAAGTCACGCCTTTTTCCGGCTGGATGCGGAAGCTGTACCTGCCCTTGGCCAAGCGTATGTCGTCCACGGACACGCCTCTTGTGGCGTAAAAGTCACCTCGTTCCATTGCCGAGATAATTGACCCCGGTGTTAGTGCCTCGGCGCGAACCATCACCCAGCCACGGGCGATATCGCTCCGTCAATTGGATACTTTGGTGCAGGCCAGGAATCACACTTCGACGTTCCGTTGCCATTTAATAGCTATGGTTTGAATGGGGGTAGTGATTGGCAGTTTCTCCGCCCCGCTTATACCGGAGATTGGGTAACCCGACAGTTCAAAGTCATGGACATATTTGAG
>CAYWMH010000007.1:0-8308 GCA_964459315.1 uncultured Verrucomicrobiota bacterium | reverse complement strand
GGATCCTGTACCTGCCCTAGGCCAAGCGGATGTCAGCCACGGCCACTCCACTCGTGGCATTAAAATCGCCGCGCTCCATTGCCGAGATGATTGACCCCGGTGTGAGTGCCTCGGCACGAACCATCACCCAGCCCCGCCCAGTGTTGCTCTTGCCGACGGCGAGATCGTGGTAGTTGTGGGCATCATCCGTGGCCAAGCCGAACATCAACTGCAGGTTGTGGACGCCGAGCCGGTAGGCGTTGATCACGTCCCACATCTGCCCGGTGCTGAGGTGATCCTTGTCGCCATAATTGTTGACGGCCGGGTGGCCGTTGTACACCTCGAAGAACCGCTCGCCGCGAAGCTCAATCATGTCGGCCGGTTGCAGCGCCCAGCCGAAGTTGGGATGGTTGATGTGCGGGAACATCGGCTGGCCGGTCGCCTTGCGCTGCGCCAGCACGGCGTCGATGTTGTTCTGCAGCGTCGCCGCCACGCCGGCGCCGCCCTGCGGCGGAATGTGATTCTTGAGGTTGGTGGCGTTCAGGTGAATCGGCCGACCCTGGAACTGGTCGGTGATCTCCTCGCTCTGCATCAGTAAAAAGCTGCCCGTTATAGCCATTTTCTGGCGGTACTCGGCAAAGGTCTTGAGCCGAACCTGCGGCACATTCTTGACGACCCGATGCTCGACCCAGTCGCCGCCGAAACGCTTCAGATACCGGTCGAACGCCCGTTGCCCACCGGCGTTTTTCTCACGGTGAATCCACCGCTCTCCCTCGGCTAACAAGTTGTGGTCGGAGATGCCTAGGAAGTGGTAGCCGTTGGCGCGGTACCAGTCGGCGATCATCTCAGGGTAGTCGTCGCCGTCGCTCCAGAGCGAGTGGGTGTGCAGGTTGCCCTTCCACCAGCGAGCCTCCGCAGCGGAGAGGGTCACAGCGGCAAGCGCAAACACAATCGAAGTGAGGAACTTGGTTTTCATGCGTCGAAGGGAAAAGGTAGGTTTCTCCGTTTTGAGGTTCAAGTTTCCAATTGTGAGACAGATAACAGTATTTGGGGGATCAACAGGATCATTTTAACTCGTGAAAATCCGCGTCCCAACAGATTGCCCGCTTCATTCGTGTTGCTTCGCGTTCATGCGCGGTTGAGAAGCCGTTTGGCCAAGCGTTACTGCCTTGGGTGGAAGACGCCGGCGAGGATGGACTCCTTGGTTTTCCAGAGGAGCGACATGGTCATTGACACCGGGATGAGGACGAAGACCATGAACAACCACGGCCGGGCTGGGACTGCCGTGGCCTCGAGTCGTAGCAGCAGCTCGGGGGGCTCGTTGATGCGCGCCAGCAGGTACATGACCATGATGCCGACCGACGTGATGGCCAACAGCACGCGGTTCACCCGGGAGAAGAGCTGCGACTCCACCCGCAGCGTCTCGTCCGGCAGCATGGCTGCAAGCCGGGCAAGCGTCTTGTTAAGCGCGATCAGATAAAGGGCAAACACCAGCGCCAACAGCCAAACTGCCTCGGTGAAGTATAGCTCATCCGGCGCGCGGTGGCGCCAATGAAGAAACGGCGACAAGCCAACGCTGATTAGGCCCATCAGTTTCGCCTGGCCAAGCGCGGCCTGCCAGACGCGTTCCTGCGGGTGGAACGCGCCCAGCAGCCACAGCCCGACCCACAGCATCCCAAACGCCACCGGCGGCAGCAGCATACCCATCGGCCAGGCGGCATCGGTCCAGTTGGAGAGGGTAGACATGATGCTGACCACCATCGCAACTGGCAGACACCAGAAGAGGATCGACGCGCCGCGCACCACCCGGGCCAGCGCCGGGAACAGGTCGGGTTGTGCGTCGGTGTCGTCCATCATGCCATCCCGCAGGGGACGCGCACTATACGAACGCCCGATGCGATTTCAACCGCGCAGAATTACGGACGGTTTATTTGTCGCGGGCCGTGAAGGTCGCCACCACGGGACGGTGGTCGGAGCCGTGGCCCCAGTTCGCCACGACCGGGATCCACGAGTTGGCGCGGTCCAGTTCCCCGGCCATGCCGGGGCTGAGCAGGATGTAATCGATCCGGCTGTACACATCCTCCACGCCGTAAAAATGAGTCCACGAGACGTTTCGCGGGAACCACTTTGCATTGATGCGGTTCGGGCCGGTGTCGCCGTTTCGCTCGCCCGGCCGCGCGTCGATGAGCTGCGATTTGCCCCGGCCAACGAGCGCCTTCACCGGCTTGGAATTGTAGTAGTCGTTGAGGTCACCCAGCACGGCGAAGTTCATCTCGGGATCGGCCTTGAGCCGGGCGTCAATGATACGCCGCAACCGCAATGCCTCCTGCAGACGCATCTCCGCCTCGTCCGCCACAGACACTTTTCGCTTCGACTTCAGGTGCGCCGTTATCAGCGAAAACGAGTAGTCGCCCAGCGCAATCTCCACCTCGGCAAACCCCCGGCTTACGTGCAGCCGTCGGCCGTTCAGCAGGTAACTCTCATTGTCGTGCCTCGTGATTTCCCTGAACGGAAACCGGCTCAGATAGGCGACGTGGATCGCCGGGTCGAATGCCGACAAATGCTCTGCGTACGGCAGATTAAGCCCCTTGGCCTTGAGCGCGGCTTGCAGTTTGGTCAGCGCCGATTTTTTTCCCATCTCCTGCAATGCTATCACGTCCGGCCTCGCCGCAAGTATGCTCTCGACGATCTTGGCCTGGGCAAACGGCTTCTTCAGTGGCCGGTTTTGTATCGGCTCAAGGATGAAATTCTCCACGTTGTACGTGGCCACGCGAAACGTCTGCTGCGCTTGGCCAAGCGGCCAAGCCGAGGCAACGGCGACTATAAAAAGAATGAACCTCATGAGTCGTTACTTTGCTTCGATGATGAAAAACCGGGCCGCTTGGTCTGCTTGAGCGCTGTAACTGCCCGCGCCGTCGTCGAACATCAGCCCCTCTGCCACCGGCTCGTAAGGCCCTGCCACCGAGGCGCTCGCCTTTACATTGTAGCTGGCCGCCGGACTGGCCTCCCAGCTCAAGGTGAGTTCCCCGTTGGCGAAGCTGGCTGCAATATTGATCTCTGGGATGTCCACGGTCGGCTCCTCTGTGAACGACGCTCCGCTTGGCCAAGTGCCGGCTGAGACGGTCGCATCCGCCACCGCGCCGTGAAACGCGAACGCCCCGTTCAGGCCGGGATGCCGGGTCGCTGAGCCTTTGTTTTTCGAGGTGCTGCCAAACTTCACGCGGTCGATGACATGCCCGTCGGCGTTGCGCAGCGTGATCGTGTCGCCGCTGTTGTTCAGGCCAAGCCCGCTCGTCCCCTCGGTGGCCGGCAACGCCAGCACGCCGTCGCCCAGCACCGGCTCAGCGCCGGCCGACCGGCCGCCGTACACGATCACCGCTCCGCGCTTGGCCAGGAAGTCGCCCTCGTAAAAGTTGCTCCGCAACGCCACGGCGTCGGAGAGGCTCCAGCCGGCCAGGTCCACCTCCGCTTGGCCAAGGTTGGCGATCTCGACGAACTCATCCTCGACGCTGATCCGGTTCGAGCCGCTCGGTGTCTCGCGGTGCAGCGGGTTGTAATGGCCATCCGTCGTCTTGCTGGTTGGGTTGGCCAAAAACTCGGTGATCACCACCTGCTGCTCCAGCGCGCTGGGCACATAAATATCCCATTCAAGGGTCAGGACGCCCTCGCTGTTCTCGGCCTCGATCGACAGGTCAAGCGGCCCGCCGGCATCCGCCTTGGTGGCGGTCGCCACCAGCTTGGCCGTGACCTCGCTGGCGGGATTCGCTGAGAGCGCCCAGTCGCCGGTCGGTGTCACGTTTACCTCGCCCCCGGCCGGGTTTTTGATCACCGCCTCGATCACCACCGACTCGCCCGGCAGCAGAAAATGATCGATCCGCGAACTCTCGAGTGGCCGCCCGGGGCGAATCAGGTTTTCGTACTTCAGCGTGAACTCGATCGTCGGCAATTGCGGCCCGGAGATGTCCTCGATGCGCGTCGGCATCAATTGGTAGCCGCCCTCCCGCGGCCGGTCGCGCATGTATTGCGACAGCACACCGGTGACATTGACGGCGTCGCCGGGAAACGGCTGGCCGATGATCGACTTGATCCGTGAATCGATGCGCATCGCAAACGTCATCCCGTCGGCATCGGTCAGCGTGTAGTTGGCCCCACCGGAAAACTTCGACCCGCCTCCACTGTCGACCTCCACCTCGCTCGCCACCACGAGCAAGCCCTCGAGCGCCTCCATTGCCGTCGCGTCGTCCGACTGCATGAAGTCGAGCTTGGCCGGCTCCGGCAGAGCGTTGTCGCTACTCACAACCTTGACCAAATGCATCGCGTTGCCGGCGTCCGGCACGAACTGCAGTAGGCCGTTGTAATGGCCCAGCGGCGCGGAGACGCGCACCTTGTCACCGGCTTTCGGATGGCTCATCTTGCCGCTGCGGAAGTACACCGCGATGCCCGAGGTGTCGTCCTGAAAATAAACCAGCGCGTGGCTTCCGCCGGTCATGTTCGTGTGCGTGGTGACGATGCCCTCGGCGGTGAAAATCGTCTTGGTGTCGGACGGCTCAAGATTTTCATTCACCATGGCTCGCAGGCTCTTGATGGTGACGGCTTCGCCGCCGGGAGAGTCCTGCACCTCGAGCCTGGCCGTGTCGCTCTCCACGCTGCCGGCAGCGTTGCTGACGGTGACGACATAGTCGCCGGCATCGTCCGCGGAGACGTCGGCCAGCTCGAGCGCGCTCGCGGTCGCGCCGTCGATGGCTGAGCCGTCCTTGCTCCATTGATACGCCAGCGGCTCTGCGCCGGTGGCAACGACGGAGAACGAAATCGTCTTGCCCGCAAGCACCGTCTGCGAAGTCGGTTGAGACAGGATCGCCAGGTCGCTGCCGCCGCCGTCCGTCACGTCACCGAGACTCGTCCCGACTTTCAGGTTGTCGATCAGCATCGCGCCGATGTTCTTGGCCTGCCGAAACGCAAAACCGGTCACATCCACCGCCGAGCCGTTGTCGGTGGTGGTGACGCCCCCGGCCGCGTCGCCGTCCGGGTCGATCCACAGCGTCGTGCTCGCGTCGGCAAGGCTCATCGCGATGACCAACTTGTAGACCGTGTCAAGGTGCAGATCGTTGTCCACCACGGCGGTGGATGCTTTGCCTTTCGAGGCGACGCCGATCCTGAACGCGCCTCCCTCCGCTCCGGTGGTTTGGGCGATGACCCGAGCCCGGTACCCGAAGCCGTCGTCCCTGAAATGCGCGAAATAACTCCCTCCGCCGCTGGGCAACGCGGTGAACTCCACGTCGAACGAGGCGTACATCGTGCCTCCGCTGTTCTTCTTGAACGGCCCGCCGACCAACTTCGCATGAAAGTCCTCCGAATTGGCCTGCGTCAGTTCGAGTTGGCCGTCAACCACCTCCGTCTGCTCGCTGCCTCCGCTGTGGTTTTTCCAAGTGTCCGCCGCCAACACAACGATCGATCCATCGACATAATCGAACGATTCCTCCAGCACCACCTCAGACCTCGCCGACACCAGACCGGCCGCTGCCGTCATTAAAATGAGTCCTTTTTTCATGTTAACTTGTTTTCTGTATCGTTATAGATTGTCATATTGAGCTCACTCCGGGTGAGTACGGAGAAAAACTCGCACACTTTTGACCTGATAAGTGCCATGTGAAAAGCCGCCAGTCACTCTTTCCGAAACGGCGCGTTCCAGATCACGTCCGGGTTTGGCCCCTCAAATGTTCCCGCGCCGTTGGTGATCGAGTGCCTTGAAAAATAGGCGGAATGTCCATCTATAAATGACAGCACGCCGCCCTGCCCCTTGTGCCGCTCTGGGAACGCACGCCACCGAGCCGCCGGGTTCACCGAGTAGTACGGATTTCCCAAGCCCTCCGACGAGCTGAAATACATGTCCATTGTCCCAACCGTCGCGGAGGGGTTGGGCAGATCCGTCGCCTTGGGCATCCGGGGGTACGGCAGGTACGAGTTCACCGTGCCCCGCTTCAGGTCGATGTTCATCGCGTAACTGAAAAAGCCGTTTCGCCCGCCGCCTTTCAACTGCTTCAACTCCTCCGGCGTCATCCCTGCATTCGGGCAATGCCAAATCTTCCCCCGCCCCCCGGGGAACGGCAGGTTTTTGACATTGTCCTGATACACCACGGTCGGCCGCTTCCAATACTGCATCAGCGTCATCTCGCCCATGAACGGCGGCAGCAGGTTAAACCAGGCGCTCGGATCCTTCGGCGTACCGGAGGGTGGCGGCACACCGGGGTATCTGCCATTGGCACCCATCCCGTCGCGGGGCAGTGAGTCACTGTTATCCACGAGATACAACTGCAGCCCCAGTCCCCACTGGCGCTGATTCGAGAGGCAATTGGCCAAGCGCGCCTGATCCTTCGCCTTGGCCAAGGCCGGCAATAGCAGCGACGCCAAGATCGCGATGATGGCAATCACCACCAGCAGTTCGATCAGCGTAAACGCCACCCGCCATCGGAATCCGGAAATGTAACGGTTGAAGAATAATCGGCTCACACAAGCAGTCCCAAGGGAAATAAGAAAGCTACAACCCCGGCCTCACAGCGCAAGAAAAGACCGCCGATTTAACTGCCTCTCACCCCGCTTCGCCAAGCGAGAAGTTAGGGCTCGCTGACCCAGCGCACCGCATGGGAAAATTGGGACGCAGATTCTGCGGAGTTGGAGGATTTTACAGCCACGGATTCCACGAATTCAGACAGATTCATCCGTGTCTTTCTTGTCTGTTTTCTGCTGGCTACAGGCTTTTGCAGAATTCCTCCAGCCGGGCCATGCCGGTTTGGATGTTTTCCATGCTGGTGGCGTAGCTGATGCGGAAGTTGTTGTCCGCACCGAACGCGATGCCGGGGACGGCGGCCACCTTGGCCTGCTCAAGCAGTCGCTCGCAAAACCCGGCCGACTTGAGGCCGGTCTCGGCGATGTTCGGGAACAGGTAAAATGCACCCTTGCTGTCGATGCAACTGATCCCGGGCATGGCGTTGAGCTGCCCGGCGGCGTAGCGGCGACGCTTGTCAAACTCGGCCAGCCAGTCGTCGAGGTGATCCTGCGGGCCGGTAAGGGCGGCGACTGCACCCTTTTGTGCGAACGAGGTGGCGTTGCTGGTGCTGTGGCTCTGAAGCGCGTTGATCGCTTGGGCGATCGGCTTGGGCGCCGCGATGAAGCCGATGCGCCAGCCGGTCATCGAGTAAGCCTTGGCCAAGCCGTGGACGATAATGGTGTGTGCCAGGTGGTCCTCCGAGAAGCCGGTGACGCTGGTGAACTCGGCGCCGTCGTAAATGAGCTTTTCGTAAATGTCATCGCTCATTATGAGCACGCCTTTCTCAACGCAGACGTCACCCAGCGCCCTGATCTCATCGGCGGAGTAGACTGAACCGGTCGGGTTGCTGGGTGAGTTGAGGATGAACAGTTTTGTGTTGGGCGTGATGGCTTCGCGAAGTTGCTCCGGCGTAACCTTGAACTCGGTGGCATCGGTCGTCTCGAGGATCACCGGCTTCGCCCCGGCGAGCTTGGCCATCTCCGGATAGCTCAGCCAGTACGGCGCGGGGATGATCACCTCGTCGCCGGCTTCGCAGGTGGCGTAGATGACGTTGAAGCAGGAGTGCTTGCCACCGCAGTTGACGATGACCTGGCTCGGCTCGTACTCCACACCGTAGTCTTTTTGAAACTTGTCGGCGACGGCCTGGCGCAGTTCGGGGATGCCGCTGCTGGGTGTGTACTTGGTGAAGCCATCGGCCAAGGCCTGCGCGGCGGCGTCCTTGATGTGCTGCGGTGTGTCGAAGTCCGGCTCACCGGCGCCGAAGCCGATAACGTCCTCCCCGGCTGCACGCAGTTCCTTCGCCTTGGCCGAGATGGCTAGGGTCAACGATGGGGCGAGCGAAGCCGCCCGACTGGAGATCGGATAGTCCATAAAAGTGTCTGGTTTACGCGAGCTTGGCCAAGCGCGGTCAGCTACCAACCTGGGCGCGGGCTTCCTCGGCCAACGGCGTGCTCAAGTACCGCTCACCGGTGGACGGCGCGAAGGTGACGATCGTTTTGCCGGCGTTCTCCGGGCGCTTGGCCACCTCGAGTGCGGCGCAGACGTTGGCCCCGCTGGAGATGCCGCACAGAATGCCCTCCTCCTTGGCCAAGCGGCGGGCCATCGCGAACGAATCGTCGTTGCTGACCCGGACGCACTCGGTGATCTGGTCGCTGCCATCCTCTGCCTTGAGGTGGAGGTTGGCCGGTACAAAGCCGGCGCCGGTGCCCTGAATCTTATGAGGGCCGGGCGTCAACTCGTCGCCGGCCAGCGTCTGCGAAATCACCGGCGAGTCAGCGGGCTCCA
>CAYWMH010000006.1:0-22426 GCA_964459315.1 uncultured Verrucomicrobiota bacterium | reverse complement strand
GCAAATAATTAGTTGGTGTGTTCTCATTAAGCCGCCCGCAAGGGCGGCTTTTTTTGTGCCTGAAGGAGATTCAGGTCAGGAGAGCGTCGCCGATGGTGACATAGTCGTTGAAAACCTGACTCGCTCCCGCTTGGTCAAGCGCTTTCGCCCCGAAGGTGTTCGTGATCGCCAAAACCGTCATGCCCGCGGCGTTGGCTGCCTGAATCCCAGAAAAGGTGTCTTCAATCACGCAGCAGTTTGCGGGATCGACACCCAGGCATTTGGCCACCAGCAGGAAAATGTCCGGGGCGGGCTTGGGTTGAACCACATCCTCCGAACTGACGGTGTGCCGGAAATATCGGCGCAAGTCACGCATCGCCAATACTTCGTCGATAATGCGATGCGCGGAGCCGGAACCGACCGCAAGCGGAAACCGATTGGCGAGGCGCTGCACCAATTCCGGAACACCGTCGAAGATGGGCCGCTTGTCGCGCAGGAGCTGAATCAACCGCTGCTCCCTGAGCCCGATGAGCTGCTCGATGGGTTGCGGGGGGTGATGCTTTTCGATGAATGCTTCCCACAGGACGCGGTCGGATCGCCCGTAAAAATCGGGCAGGTGAATCCCGTGACAATCCCCGTATCCCATCTCCTGCCAAATCTCAAGGAACGACTGGTCATGGTACGGTTCGCTGTCAACGATGACCCCGTCCATGTCGAAGATAACTGCTTCAATCTGGCTCAAGAATAACCCTCCCGGTTGAATGAGTTTCAGTGGCCAAGCGCTTGGTTCCGCAGGCGCTTCAGCACCTTCATGCTGCTGTTCGGGTCGCGGCCGAACTGGTCATGCAGCTTGTTGTATTCCCGGTATAGTTGGTCGTAGACTCGTTTGCTTTTCGTGTTGGGCCGGTACACTTTCCGCCGCACACGCGCCATCTTCCGGGCTGCTTCGCCAATGTCGCTGTAAACGCCGGCGGCCACAGCGCCAAACATCGCAGCCCCCAGCGCGCTGGCTTGCTCACTTGCGGCAATCTTGATCGGCCTACCGGTGACGTCGGAATAAAGCTGCAGCATCAGCCGGTTTTTCACCGCCAACCCGCCGCAGGCGTACAACTCGTCAATGGCCACGCCCTGTGAGGTGAACGCCTCGATGATCTGTCGTGTGCCAAACGCCGTCGCCTCCAGCAATGACCGGTAAATCTCATGTGGCCGGGTGGCCAGGGTTTGGCCAAGCAGCAACCCGCTCAGGTCGGCATCGACCAGCACCGATCGGTTTCCGTTCCACCAATCCAGCGCCAGCAGGCCGCTCTCGGCCGGCTTGAGCTTGGCCGCCTGGGTCTCGAGGTATTGGTAAATGTCCTGTTTGGCTTTCTTCGCCGCTTGACCAAGTTCCGCCGGGATGCCGTTTTTCACGTACCAGGCAAAGACGTCGCCGACGCCCGACTGCCCCGCTTCGTAGCCCCAGAGGCCCGGGATCACTCCGTCCTGCACCATACCGCAAATGCCCTCCACTGGTTTTTCGCGCTTGGCTGCAAGCAGGTGGCAGGTGCTGGTGCCCATGATCATCACGAGCTTGCCGGCTTCGGTGACCGTGCAGGCCGGCACGGCGGCGTGGGCGTCGATGTTGGCCGCTGCAACCGGTGTTCCGGCCGCCAGCCCCATGGCCTTGGCCATCTTCGCGGTCAACCCACCGGCGTTGCCGCCAAGTTCGATGATCTCGCTGTCCAGTTTTTCGGCGACGACTTTGGCCATACGGGCGTCGAGTGACTTGAAGAATGCCCTGGCGGGATAGGTCCATCCACCGGACTTGGCCCGGTTCACACGCATGGCCTTGAAGCCGGCGGCCGATAGGCAGCGTTTCTCACTGCCTGTGAGCTGCCAGACGAGCCAGTCACCGGCCTCGACGAACCGATCGGCGGCCTCGTACACCTTAGGCGCCTCCCGGACGGTCTCAAGCAACTTGGCGAAAAACCACTCGCTTGAGTATTTTCCGCCGTATGCAGTGATGAAATCCTCCTTTCGCCGCGAGCCGATCTCGTTGATCCGGTTGGCTTCCGGCTGGGCGGCATGGTGCTTCCACAGCTTCACCCAGGCGTGCGGATTATTGCGCCACTTGTTCAGCGAGCTAAGCGGGGTGCCATCGGCCAGCGTTGGCAGCATGGTGCAACTGGTGAAGTCCACCCCGATGCCGAGCACCTGCTCCGGCTTCGCCTTGGCCAGGCGCATCACTCGAGGCACGGCTCTTTTCAACACCTCAATATAATCGGCCGGATCCTGAAGGGAGGTGAGCGGTTTAAGGCGTTTTTTTCGGCCGGGCAGAGTCTCCTCGATTACCCCGTTTTTATATGGGTGATCCGCCCAGGCCACTTCCTGCCCCGTGTGGGCGTTCACCAGCAGCGCCCGGCCGGAAAGCGTCCCAAAGTCGATGCCCAGCACATAGCGCGGCTTTTTCTTTCCGGATTTCACGGCGAGGATTCTGGCAAAGCCGTTACCTCACGACAAGCTTGGCCAAGCGCAACTAGAACTGGCCAAGCGCTTGGCTGTTTGGTATCTTACTCCCACATGTTTGGCGAAATTAGGAACCAACAAGGTGAAAAGATCGACTACATCGTCCATGCCGAGGAGGCGCGTGCAGATTTTATTGCCATCATCGGTCACGGCGTGACCGGCAACAAGGACCGGCCGGTTGCCGTGGCAGTGGCTGAGGGTTTAGCTGCCGCTGGCATCCCGGCGATCCGCATGTCTTTCAGCGGCAATGGCGATTCCGAAGGGCAATTTGTTGATTGCACGATCTCCAAGGAAACCGATGATTTGGGAAGTGTCATCGATGCAGTCGGTGACCGAAAGATTTGCTATCTTGGCCACAGCATGGGAGGTGCCGTTGGCGTCCGGCGGGCTAGTAGCGATTCGCGAATCAGTTCGCTGGTCTCGCTGGCTGGCATGGTGCACACGGAGGAGTTCGCTCGGCGTGAGTTCGGTGGGGAAACGCCGGATGCCGGGTTCATGTGGGAGGAGGAAAGCTGTCCGCTCTCCAGCACTTACATGAATGACATGGCGGCGATCCACTCGGTTGTTGATCTAGGTGCCCAAATCAGTGTGCCATGGCTACTCGTACACGGTACGGAGGATGACGTGGTGCCGATTGGCGACTCCCGGGATATCCTTGCGAAGGCCACGAACTCGCCGGAGTTTTTCGAGATTGCCGGGGCCAATCACTTGTTCAGCGACGATGCGCTTCCAGTGATGGTTGGTAAAGTCGTGGAGTGGGTGAATTCGCAGGCTGGGTAGATCTACTTTCTGGTTGCCAAAAACGCCGGAAGCGCCCACAGCACAGCCATCAGGGCGGCTCCGTAGGCGGCCGCCGATAGCCAGCCGAAATGCTGCACCGGCGGGAAACTCATCCAGACTAATGCCATCGAAAAGCCGATCAAAATCAGGCTGGTGCAAAGGATGGCCGGCCCCTTTGCGTCGAGTGATTCGGCCAGAGCAGCGGCCGGTTCAACGCCCTGCTTCCGCAGTTGCAGCCAATGGGTTACGAGGTGAACGGCGTCGTCAATACTGATGCCCAAGACCAGCGCGGCGATCATCGCGGTAACGGAATTCAAAGGCACCGCAAACCCCGCCGCGAGCATCGCCAGTACCGCCAGTGGCACCAGGCTGACACCCAGCGCGAGAGCGGCCAGCCGGGCGGAGCGCCACAGCATCGCCATGACCACCAGCATCGAGATGAGTGTAATGGCCAGGCTGCTGAGTTGGGCGTCGACGATTTCCCGGTCGGCTTGGAGAATGGTGTGCAGCCCGGTCTCGGCCGAAACGGCGACGCCCTCCGGCGCGTTTTTCTTCGCGAACTGATCGACGGATTCCAGCAGGCGGACGAACTCCCCGCTGGGCAGGTCGACCGTTCGCAACACGAGGTGTGCGGTTTGTTGCGACTCGTCACACAATGCCTGAAGAAAAGGGTAGTTTGTTGCCTTCAGGGCGAGGACAAACAGGTTGAGCGTCAGGGGATTGGTCGGCAATGACAAGGCACCCGATTCATCGCCTTCCCAAATCCCGTTCATCATCGCTATCAGCGACGCATACGAATAAGTGCTGCTGAAGTCGCCGGTTTCTTCGGCGAAATCCTGCACAGCCTGCATCCCGCGCAGAAAGCCGAGTTGGTTTATCCCGTTTGGCCTTCCAGTGTCGAAGTCCAACTGGACGATGTTGATGCCACCCATTTTTGCATCCATCAATTCGGCCATTTGCCGGGTGGGACTGTCAGGGGAGAGAAACCGAATCGCGCGGATGTCGAGGTTCAGGTGGGCGGCGGCATACAGCGCCGGGAGCAGAAGAGTTGTGATGACAACCATCGCCGGCCACCGTCTGGCCATGGCCGCTTGGCCAAGCCGGCGAAATAACGGTCGATCGTTCGATGATCTCAACTCTTTGCTGTCCAATCCGATAGAGCTTGGCCAAGCGCGGCAGCCCAAGCGCAGAAACGACAGTCCCGGGCCGAAATTCCACGCGAAAATGATCGCGATACCGATGATTCCCGAGACCCCAAAATCCCGAACCTGTGACACGCCGCTTACGGAAAGTGATCCCATCCCGATGGCGGTTGTGATCGCGGCGAACAGGCTTGGTCGAAACACCGTGTGCAGCATCGCGGAAAATCGTTCGTCCATCGAGAGGGCGGCGTCGGTTTTGCGGAGGGCGGTGAACTGGTGGGTCAGCATGGTCAGGTTGATCGCCCCAAGCAGCGGCAGCAGCAGCAGGTTGTACGGCGACAGGGAAAAACCGGCCAAGCCCAGTACCCCGGGCAGCATCGCCACCAAAGCCAGTTCGCTGATCAACAGCAACACGAGGCAGGGAAACGAGCGCAGAGTCAGGCCGATGACGAGCAGGATGAGCAGTGCCGTGCCGGGCAGCACCAGTTTCAAGTCCCTGTAAAACGATTCGCTGATCTCCTCTGCGATGAACGGCAGCGAGATGGTGCGGGTTCGGTAGTCCGACGAGTTGTATGGAGCGAGCAATTGAATCGTCTTGTCGCGAAACGCCTGGCGAAGTGCCTGTGTGGAGAGGTCGCGTTTGTAGGTTGCTGTGATGAGGGTGATTTTGCCGTCGGGAGAAACCATGATGTTGCGGACCAACGGATGCGTGACGGAGAATTGGCGAATCCCCGCGATCTGCTCCCCCGACAGTGTACCGGCTGGGACAAACGGCTCCAACGCAAGCGAGAACCCACGGCGAACCGGCTTGTACGAATGCGTCAGGCTCTTGACGTCGACGAAACCCGGCTGTTGGCCAAGCGCGTTGCTGATCGCACGGATGTGATCGAAACCGGCTTGGCTGAAAATCTGGTCGCTCTCGACGCTGACCACCACCACTGTGTCATTGTTGAGGAACGATTGGATGCGATCGAAGGCTTCCCGGTGCCGCTGGTCCGACTCTAGCAGCGTCAGCGGGTCGGTATCGATGCTGACCTGGGTCGATTGCCAGATCAGCGGGATGAAGCCCAGCAGGAAGACGGCGAAAAGCCATCCCGGGAAACGCACGAAAGGATTCCGGGAGGCGTTCATACCGGAGGGTGCTCAGGTTATTTCAGCCACTTGGGGATGCTTTCACCGGCCCAAAGCTGTTTCAGCGACTGGCGTTTGCGAACCACCTCGGCTTGGCTGCCTTTCACCAGCACCTCGGCTGGGTTGGCGCGGGTGTTGTAGTTGGAGGCCATCACAAACCCGTATGCACCGGCGCTGAGCAGTGCGAGGTAATCGCCTTCGCCGACCTTGGGTAGCATCCGTTTTTTGCAGAAGTAATCACCGGACTCGCAGATCGGCCCGACGACATCAGATGAAATCTGGTTCCTCTTTAAATGATGACCGGCTTTTTGTGCCAACGGCACAATCTCGTGGTAGCTGTCGTAAAGGGCAGGGCGTGCGAGGTCGTTCATCGCGGCGTCGACGATCACGAAATTCTTAACACCGGTTCGTTTCACGTACTCCACGCGCGTGATCAGGATGCCGGCGTTGCCGGCGATGAAGCGGCCCGGCTCGATCAGAATCCGCATGCCAAGCGGCTTGAGCAGCGGCAGCAGCTTGGCTGCGTACTTGGCCGGGGTGAGCAGTTTTTTCCGCTTGGGTGAGCGCCACCAGTTGGTGTCGCCACTCTCGAGCGCCGGCTCGTAAACGATGCCCACGCCGCCGCCGATACTGAAGAACTCGAATCCATGTTTTTCAGCGAGGCGCTTGGCCAAGGGGGCGACTTTTCGCACCGCTTTTTCAAATGGGGCCACCTCGGTGAGTTGCGAGCCGATGTGCATTTGTATCCCACGCAGGTGCAGGTGCTTTAGCTTGGCCGCCCGCTCGTAGACGCCCTCGATTTCCTCGAAGGCAATTCCGAATTTGTTGTCGTATGTGCCTGTGGTGATCTTGGCGTGTGTCTTGGCATCCACGTTCGGGTTCACCCGCACGGCGATTGGTGCTTTCTTTTTCAGCCGCCGGGCAACCTTGTTGATACGAACCAGTTCTGGCTCGCTCTCGACGTTGAACGAGTAAATGCCCTTTTTCAGCGCGAGTTCGATTTCCTCCTCCGTTTTGCCGACCCCGGCGAAAATGCATTTTTTGGGATCGCCTCCGGCGGCGATGACACGCTGGAGTTCGCCGCCGCTGACGATGTCAAACCCGCTCCCGGCGTTGGCCAGGGTTCGCAGCACGCCCAGGTTGGAGTTGGCCTTGGGCGAGTAACAGACGAGGTGCTCGATCGGCGACAAGGCGTCGTCGAGTTGCTCAAAATTCCTTGTCAGCGTGGCGTGGGAGTAAACGTAAAGCGGCGAACCATGTTTCCTGGCGAGTGACGCCACCGAGACATTTTCACAGTACAACCTCCCACGCTTGAAGCCAAAATCATGCATCGCGCCGCAGTATGCATAAGCCTCGACGTCGATTGAAGAAAATCCTGTTTAAATCACTCCGCTTGGCCAAGGGCGAGGTGGGGGAGGTCGGCGACTGAATCGATGACAGCCAACGGGCCGGCCGCTTGGCCAAGCCGCGGCTCGTGTTTGCGCCCGTAGCCTGTTCGGACGAGGACGCTGCAGTTCACGCCGGCGTTCCAGCCGCACTCGATGTCCGAAACCTTGTCGCCAACCATGTAACTGGCGGCGAGGTTGATGCCAAACTCGTCACGGGCATCAAGCAGCATCTGCGGCGATGGCTTGCGGTTGCGGCTGGGCTGATCCGGCGCCTCGGGGGCAAAGTGGATTTTGCGGAAGGCCACGCCGAATTGGGCGAACTCTTCGGCGACCCGCTCGTTGACCGCATGCATTTGCTCCTCGGTGTAGTAGCCGCGACCGATACCGGCCTGGTTGGTGGCGATGAACAACTCAAAGCCCTCCTCAGTTAGCTTCCGGAGCGCCTCGCCGGCACCGGGAATAAGTTCGACTTTTTTCGGCTCGTGGAGGTAGCCGGTCTCGACGATGAGCGTCCCGTCGCGGTCGAGAAATATGGCAGGTTTGCCGTCAGCCATGTGGCTCAAAAGCTGGCGAGAATTTCCCTCGGCGTCACGGTGGCGGTGCCGAGTTTGCCGACGACAATCCCGGCGGCGTGGTTGGCCACGATCGCTGCTTCAACCGGGGTCGCTCCGGCGGCGATGGCCAGCGTGAACGAGCCGATGACCGTGTCGCCCGCACCGGACACATCGAAAACTTCCCGGGCAAGGGTGGGGATGTGGAACGGCTTGCGCCCCGACTGGCAGACGAGCATGCCCGATTCGCCGAGCGTGATCAGCAGCACTTTGAGATCTAATTCGCCGAGGAGTTGCTTGGCTACGCGCATGAGGTTGCGATCCTTGATTGGATTAGTGTTGTGCGTGCTGTCACTGATGCCGGCCAGCTCGAACGCCTCTTTACGGTTGGGGGTGATGAGGGAGAGGCCGCGCAGGTCGAGCGAATGCACCGGCTTGGGATCGAGGCTCAGCCAGGCACCGTGCCGTTGGCCAAGCGCCTTGAGTTCATCGAGAAATTCCTGTGTGACGACGCCCTTGCCGTAGTCGCCGATGACGACCGCCTCCGACTTGGCCAGGTCGTTGCCGATCGACCGGAGCAGCCGCTTGGCCAAGCGCGGCTCTAGGTCGGTCTTGGATTCGCGATCGACTCGGACGACCTGTTGCCGCTGGGCGATGATGCGTGTTTTGCAACTCGTTTGCCGCGAGCCGTCGGTGAGCAGTTTCGTGCAGTCGACGTTGTCGGCGTTGAGCAGTACGCGGAGTTTTTTCGCAGCATCATCCCGGCCGACGACGCTGTGAATTTTCGCCGTGCAATTGAGGGCGGTGAGGTTGCGGGCGACGTTGGCCGCGCCGCCTGGCATGAAGTTTTCCCGCTGGAACTCGACCACCGGCACCGGGGCCTCGGGTGAGATGCGCGAGACGTCACCCCAGAGGAACTGGTCGAGCATCGCGTCGCCGGTGACGAGCACCGTCCGCTTGGCGGCGGTGTTCAAGATGTTCCGGGCGCGTTGCCGCGAGACTGTTTTTTGTTCAGCCATCAGCCTGTTTCAACGGTTCCTCCTCGAGAAAACCAGTGAGCGGGCTGGTCGCGCTGGCCGTGCCAAGTGGCTGGCCAAGGCCGATCTCGTAGGCCGCGCGGCCCGCCTCAACGGCCGTCTTGAAAGCAAGTCCCATGCGAGATGGGTCGTCGGCGATGGCGATGGCGGTGTTGACCAGCACGGCGTCGGCGCCCATTTCCATGGCCTCGGCGGCGTGGCTGGGGGAGCCGATGCCGGCATCGACCACCACCGGTACGGTGGCCTGCTCGATGATAATGCGAACCTGGTCGCGAGTCTCGATGCCGCGATTGGAGCCGATCGGCGCGCCCAACGGCATGACCGTGGCGGTGCCGATGTCCTGCAGCCGCTTGGCCAGGACGGGGTCGGCGTTGATGTACGGTAGCACGGTGAAGCCGTCGGCAACGAGCTGCTTGGCCGCCTCGAATGTCTCGACCGGGTCGGGTAGCAGGTAGCGGGGGTCGGGGTGGATCTCGAGTTTCACCCACTTCGGCAGCCCCGCGGCGTCGGCGAGCTTGGCCAAGCGCACCGCCTCGTCGGCGTTCATCGCGCCGCTGGTGTTGGGCAGGATGAGATAGCGCTCGGGATCGATAAACTCGAGGATGTTCGCGAACGGATCGTTCGTGCCGGTGAGGTCGGCGCGGCGCAGGGCCACGGTTACGATCTGCGTGCCGCTGGCGGCGAGCGCGTCGCGCATCGCCTCGGGTGAGGCGAACTTGCCCGTGCCCAAGAGCAGGCGCGAATCGAAAGTGCGATCGGCGATCGTCAGCGGTGAAGTCTCCAGCGACATCGGGGAAAAACTAGGCGAGCCAGGTGCCATTGTCGAGGCGACCGGCTGTTCAGTTGTCTTTCGCAGGCCGGGGGCGGGGGCCGAACAGGGCGGTGCCGATGCGGACGATCGTGGCACCCTCCTCGATCGCCACCTCAAAATCGCCGCTCATGCCCATGCTGAGGTGCTGCAGCGGTGCGCCGAGTTTTTGCTCGCACGCTTCCTTGAGTTCGCGAAGCCGCTGGAAGATGGGCCGCACCTTTTCCGGCTCCGGCACCCACGGCGCGAGGGTCATCAAGCCGTGGATTTCCAGCCGCGGCAGGTCGTTGAGCGGCTCGAGGATTTCGAGTAACTCGGCCGGCTTGAAGCCGTATTTGGTGCCTTCGCCGGCGACATTGACCTCGAGCAAGATTGGCATGTCCTTGGCGGCGTTATGGGCGTGCCGGTTGATTTCCTCGGCGATCGACATCCGGTCAACGCTCTGGATCATGCGGAACAACCGCACCGCATCACGGCATTTGTTCGACTGTAAATGGCCGATCAACTGCCACTCGAGGTTGCCGGGGCAGGCGGAGATCTTCAGCTTGGCCTCCTGGATTTTGCTTTCGCCGAAGACGCGGCAACCGTGATAGGTCAACTCCCGGACGGCGTCGGCGCTGTGGTTTTTGGAGACCGGCAGCAGCATGACCTCCGCCGGGTCACGGCCGGCGCGGTCGCAGGCGGCGCTGATCCGGTCCCGGAGGGCGTGCAGTCGTTCGTCCAGTTCCATGCGCCGATTTAGCCACAGCAACGCCGGCTGCGGCAAGGTCGTGGCGGGTTGCGCTTGGCCAAGCGGTTCAGCCGAACAACTCGTCCTCGGCGAAGAAGCGCTTCAGTTCCGCCTGGCCGTTCTCGACCGAGTCGGAGGCGTGCACCACGTTGTGCATCTTGTCCTGCCCGAAGTCGCCGCGGATCGTCCCCTTGTCGGCGACGGTCGAGTCGGTTGGCCCAACCATCTCGCGGATGCGGCCGATGGCGCTGTCGCCGCGCAGCGCGATCGCCACCACCGGCGACGACTGCATAAAGCCTTGAATCTCGGGGAAAAACGGCAGGTCGGTCAGGTGCGCGTAATGCTCTCGGAGGACCTCATCCGACAGGCGCATCATCTTCACGCCAAACACCGCGAAGCCGGCTTCCTCAAACCGCTTCAACACCTCGCCGCACTTGCGGCCCTCCAGACAATCCGGCTTCAACAAAACCAACGACTCTTCCATAAGCGCGCGAATCATGCGGACGAATCGCCGCGAGAAAAGCGAAAAGTGATTTTGCCGCAATATTTCTTCGCTTGGCCAAGCGTGGGAGGGCGTCAGGTCATGTGGGCGCCGGTGGCATTGGTGTAGACGGCGTAGAGGCTTTGGCTGGCGGTCATGAAGAGGCGGTTGCGTTTGCGTCCGCCGAAGCAGACGTTCGAGCAGATTTCCGGCAGCCGGATTTGCCCGATGCGGTCGCCGTTCGGGGCGAAGGTGTGTACGCCGTCGTAGCCGGCACCCGCCCATCCCGCGCTGGCCCAAATGTTGCCGTCCACATCAGCGCGAATACCATCGGCGCCACCCGCGGCCATCGGTTTTGGCGTGTTCTTTTGAGTCAATTCCTCGGTCGTTGCCAGCCGGGTTCCGCCCTGGTGTTTCAAGGCTCTCATCGAGGCGAATTCTTTTCCGTTTTTCAGCTTCGCCCCGTCGACGATCCAGACCTTGATGTTTTTTCCCGAACCGGAGTCGGCGACGTATAGCTTGCTCAAGTCAGGCGAGAAGCAAAGGCCGTTGGGCTTGTGAATGTCGTCGGCCACCTTGGTGATCGTTCCGCTCTGGGCGTCAATGCGGTAAACGGCTTCCTTAAGATGGAGCGGACCTTTGTTACCCTCGTAGTCGGACAGGCTGCCGTAGCCGGGGTCGGTGAACCAAATTGAGTTGTCGTCGCGATGCACGATGGCGTCGTTCGGCGCGTTGAACGGTTTGCCGTCGAACGTGGCCGCGAGCACGGTCTCGGTGCCGTCGTATTCGTAGCGCACCACACGGCGGTGCCCGTGCTGGCAGGAGATCTGCCGGCCCTGATAATCAAAGGTGTTGCCGTTGCTGTTGCCGCTGGGCTTGCGGAACACGGTCACGCGGTTGTCGTCCTCGATCCAGCGCAACTGGATGTTGTTCGGGATGTCGCTGAACACCACGTACCGGCCAACGCCGTTCCAGGCGCAACCCTCGGTCCAAAGGGCGTTCGGGCTGGTGTAAAGCCGCTGCACCGGCGTGTTGCCGATTTTGTATTTGTCGAAGCGCGGGTCGAGTGAGATGAGGTCGGGGTCGGGGTAGCGCGTTGGGTTTTCGCCGGACCAGTCACGGGCGGCGGTGGTGGCCAGGCCGGCCCCTGCGACGGCTGTGGCGGCGAGAAAAGTCCTGCGGTCGATGTTTGACTTGTTCATTTTGATTCAGGGTTGATCGGTGACGCACAGCCTCGCTTGGCCAAGCAGCCGGCGCAAGAAAAAGCTCGCTCTTGGCCAAGCGATTGCGTTGGCTTGGGAAGCCGATGGCCGATGACTTTCCCCAGGTGTTTCGTGTGCGGCAGCGGCTCGACGCCACGCCGCCGGTGGCCGTCGCCGCCTCGGTGGCCGACGGATTCGAGCCGATTCGCGGGCAGTTGAAGCCGGGTATGCGGGTTGGCGTTGGCGTCGGCAGTCGGGGGATTTCCAACTTGGCCGAGGCCGTCGCCGCCGTCATTGGTGAGTTGAAGAAGGCCGGGACGGAGCCGTTCATCATCCCGGCGATGGGCTGTGACGGCGGCGCGACGCCGGAGGGACAGGTGGCGGTGCTGGCCGGCTACGGCGTGACGGAGGCGTCGATGGGCGTGCCGATCCGCGCCTCGATGGAGGTCGAGCCGCTTGGCCAAGCGGAGGACGGCAGGGAGGTTTTGTGGAGTCGCGAGGCTGCGAGGTCGGACGGGGTCATCGTCATCAACCGAGTCAAGCCGCACACCTCCTTTTCCAAGCCAGTTGGCAGCGGACTGACGAAGATGTTCGTTGTCGGCTTGGGCAAACACGACGGGGCATCGGCGTATCATGCTGCCGCGCTCCGGCTCGGTTACGGGGAGGCGTTGATGCGCCTGGCCGGGGTTGTTCTTGCGCGTGCCCCGGTCCTCGGCGGCGTGGCGTTGGTCGAGAACGGCCTGCATGAGACCACCCGCGTCGAGGTGCTGGCGGCTAACGCGATTCCCCGGCGCGAATCGGAGTTGTGCGCCGAGGCGGCGGCGATGATGCCGTCGCTGCCATTTGACGAGATCGACCTGCTCATTGTCGATCAAATCGGCAAAAACATTAGCGGCACCGGGATGGACACCAACACAATCGGCCGATGGGGGAGTGGTTATCGGCTCGTGCCGGACGCCACGGTGGCCAAGCCGTTCATCTGGCGGATTTTTGTGCGTGGTCTGACGCCGGAATCACACGGCAACGCCATCGGCATCGGACTGGCCGAGGCGACCACCCGGCGGCTGCTCGCCGACATCGACACCGAAGCGCTGCATACCAACTCGATCACGTCCCGCTCGGTTCTTTCGGCCAAGCTGCCGATGGCGTTCGAGACCGACGCCGAGGCGATCCGCGCCATGCTGGCGTCGCTGCCCGACGCCGATCCTGCTAAGGCGCGGTTGGTGCGCATCCGCGACACGCTCTCGCTCGGCACACTTGAGGTGTCCGCCGCGCTGGCCGCCGAGGTGGCGGCCCACCCGGCGCTACAGCCGCTTGGCCAAGCGCAGCCGATGCCGCTCGACGGGGCGGGCAATTTGACGGCCTTGAGCGATGGAAAATAAACTCGCCTGCGCCTCCGGTTGGCATCAACAATGCGCCGGATCAATCGGACGAACCACAAACTAATAACCATGCCTGAACCCCAAACGAATCCCATGAGCCGCCGTGATTTACTAAAGACGACGAGCGTGGCCACAGCCGGGCTGCTGGCGGGCAGCGCCACGGCGCGGGCCAAGACGAAGCGAACGAACGGTGCAGACCCGTTTCGGTACTGCCTGAATATGAGCACGATCCGCGGGCAAAACCTGTCGGTGACCGAGGAAATCGATGTTGCCGCCAAGGCCGGTTACAGCGGGATCGAGCCGTGGCTGGGCAAGCTAAACGACTATAAAAAAAACGGCGGCTCGTTGAAGGATTTGCGGAAGCGCATCGACGATCACGGGCTGACTGTCGAGAGCGCCATTGGCTTCGCGCGATGGATCGTGGACAACGACACACAGCGGGCCAAGGGACTGGAGGAGGCGCGGCGCGACATGGATTTGCTGGCCCAACTCGGGGCCAAGCGTATCGCCGCTCCGCCGGCCGGTGCCCGCGGCACGGTTGACCCGATGGCGGCGGCGGCGCGATACCGTGCGTTGCTCGAGAGCGGTGACGAAATTGGTGTCGTGCCGCAGATCGAGATGTGGGGCGGCAACCCGTCGATCGGCCGCGTGAGCACGGCCATTTACATCGCGCTCGAAGCCGGGCACCCCAGCGCCTGTTTCCTGGGCGACGTGTATCACACCTACAAGGGCGGGTCGGATTTCGACGCGCTGAAGATGCTCGGCCCGCAGGCGTTGCAGGTGTTTCATTGGAACGACTACCCGGCCGACCCGCCACTGGACAAGATCGGTGATGGTGACCGCGTGTTCCCGGGCGACGGCATCGCGCCGATCACCGACATCGTCAATGGCTTCCTGCAAGTCGGTGCCGCGCCGGCGTTGTCGCTTGAGCTGTTCAACAGGACGTACTGGGCGATGGACGCGATCGAGGCAGCCAAGGTCGGTCTCAGTAAAATGAAAGCTTCGGTCGCTGCTGCGCTGTAACCCGTAATGGCGAGCTACGACGAACTCGCCGGGCGCGTGGTGCTGATTACCGGCGGGGCTAATGGCATTGGCCAAGCGATGGTCGAGGCATTCCACGCGCGTGGTGCCGTGGTTTGTTTTTGCGACGTGGATGAAAAGGATGGCTCGCAGCTAGCCAAGCGGCTGGGGGAAAGGGCCGAGTTCGCCAAGGTCAACCTGTGCCGTGAGGTCGATATCAAGCGGTGGGTGGCGCGCTTGGCCAAGCGTCACGGAGCGATTCACGCGCTTATCAACAACGCCGCGCGCGATCCGCGCATTGCCCTCAAGGACGTCACCGCGAAGGCGTGGGACGAACTTTTCGCCGCGAACATTCGCGCCCAATTTCTGGCTTGCCGCGAGGCGTCGCCGCACTTGGCCAAGGGGGCGTCGATCATCAACTTTTCCTCGATCACGATTCACACCGCGCCGGTGCAGATGAGCAGTTACGTCACGACCAAGGCGGCGGTGATCGGGCTAACGCGGTCGCTGGCCCGCGAGATGGGGCCGCGCCGCATCCGGGTGAACTGCATCGCTCCGGGATGGATCATGACCGAGCGTCAGCTCAAGGAGTACGTGACGCCGGCGGTTAAGCGGCAGATCCGTGCGGCGCAATGCATCCCCGATCTCATTCAACCCGAGGAGGTTGCAGATGTGGCGCTATTCCTCGCCAGCGACGCCAGCCGGGCCGTGACCGGACAGCATTTCGTCGTCGACCGGGGCTGGGTGCACGAATGACGAGCCCCGATTACATCGTCATCGGTGGGGGCGTCGTCGGCTTGGCGACGGCTTGGCGGTTGCAAACGATGCAGCCTGGGAGCCGTGTTTGCCTGATCGAAAAGGAGCCGGAAGTCGGCTGTCACCAGAGCGGTCACAACAGCGGCGTGCTGCATTGCGGCCTCTACTACAAGCCCGGCTCCACGAAGGCCGTTCTCGCTGTGCGGGGTATCTCGCAGATGGACGACTTTTGTCGGGAGGCCGGCATCGCGAACGAGGTTTGCGGCAAACTGGTCGTGGCGTGCGACGGTGCCGAGCTGGAGCGTCTGCGCAAACTTGAGGAGCGCGGCAGGCAGAACGGGCTTGAGGGCATCGAGTTTCTCGGTCGGGAGGCGATGCTCGAGCACGAGCCAAACGTCGGCGGCATCGCGGCGTTGCGCGTGCCGCAGGAGGGTATCGTCGATTACCCGGCGGTCTGTCGTGAATTGCGTCGCCGGGTTGAGGCCAACGGAGGCGACGTACAGACCGGCGCGCGTGTCACGCGACTCGAGCAGAGCGGCGGCGAGTGGGTGACTACGACGACAAAGGGTGACTTCACCGGCCGGTTTCTCGTGAACTGCGCCGGGTTGCATTGCGACCGCGTGGCCGCTCTGGCCGGCGAGAAACGCGAGACCCGCATCGTGCCGTTCCGGGGCGAGTATTACAAACTGGCCGAGGCCAGCGAGGGGCTGGTACGTCACTTGATTTATCCAGTGCCTGATCCGCAGTTCCCGTTTTTGGGCGTGCACTTCACGCGGCTGATTCACGGCGGCATCGAGGCCGGGCCGAACGCCGTGCTTGCCTTTGCGCGCGAGGGTTACCGGAAGACCCAAGTCAACTTGCGCGACTTATTCGATGCCATGACCTATCCTGGCCTGTGGCGGTTCGTCGCCAAATACCCGAGGATGACCGCGCTGGAGTTGTGGCAGTCGTTCAGCAAACGGCGCTTCTGCAGGGCGCTGCAAAAGCTCGTGCCGGAGATTTGCGTGACCGACATCGAGCCGGGCGGTGCGGGCGTTCGCGCGCAGGCGATGGCGCGCGAGGGCGAGTTGATCCAGGATTTCTGCCTGATCCAGCGGCCGGCGGCGCTGCACGTGCTCAACGCGCCCAGCCCGGCGGCCACCGCCTCGCTGGCGATCGGCGAGGAGATCGTCCGCAAGATCTTGGCGGAACAATAGGCGCGTTTGGCCAAGCGGCGTTAGCGGCCCATCCCGATTAGCTTCATCACGTCGCCCTCGAACGCGCCCTCGACCTTGTCGCCCTCGTTCATGCCGGCGGCGGTAAGGCGGGTTTTGCCGCTGATGAATCGCATGCCCAGCGGGCCGAACGAGAAGCCGCGCCCCTCCCGCAGCACGCCCTCGGTTGGGATGCTCTCCCCGGCGCGGAAAGCATCCTCCTCCATGCCGAGGTCGAACGACACCTGTTGGTCCTTGTCGGCTCGCGTCGCCACGATGCGGATGGACGGCTTGCTGCTCCGGCCGAAGCCGCCGGTCCACGATGCATGCACGCCGGCATCCTTCAGCGCGACCTCCCGGCCGTCGAGGGAGAGGGTGCATTCAATGACGCCGATGTTGGTGCGTTCGCGCGGGGAGTCCTCCAACCATTTCGAGGAAAACGTGGCCTTGATTTTGCCGATGGAGGTGATGACCATCGGCGACTTTGGCTCCTTGCGCCATATCGGCATGGCGTCCTTGGTTTCCTTCATCAAGTCCCGCCGCCGCGCCTCGATAAAGTCCCGCGTGCCGTCCAGCGAACGGCTGAAGCGGTACTGTTCCCGGTGGAGATGCGGCTGGATCAGCGCCTCGATGCGGTCACACTCGGCGAGCAGTTTTTTTTCGTCCCAATGTTCCTCGAGCAGCCCGTGCAGCGCCCTGCGGTAGTGTTCGCGGCTCTCGGGCGACTGATAAAGCCGGTGGGCGATCCGACCCTTGGTCTTGACCGAGATCGGTGCGCGGAAATCAAAGTTGAGCATGCTGCGCTTGCGGAACAGAGCGTCGGCGCCCCACGGCAGGAATTGAAAGCGATCCGTCTTCGGATTGAGATAAATGAAGTAATTGTTCGCGTTGCCGGAGTAGCCGTCCCAAAAACCGAGCAGCCCCTCGACGGCCCAGTAGCGGTAAAACGCGTCAAGATCGACCAGCCGGCCGATGGCTTCCTCGCTGGCTTCCCCGCTCTCGAGCAGTCGGGTCAACTGCCGGATTTTTTCACGGCCGGCCTTGTCGTCACCCCGCTTGTGCTCAAGGCTTCCTTCCCAGCCATCGTAAAAATCGACCACCGTGCCTTCGTACAGCGTGCCGTTGTCGTCGCCGAACGCCCGGGTCAGCAGCGGCTTGCGTAGTGACTCCACGTGCGAATAGACACCGAGGTTTTTACCGTTGACCGTCACCTTGGCAAATGCGCAGCGCGACGCCGGCGACCCGGCAGCATTGAACAGCGCGTAGCCCAGGTATTGGCTGACGATGGAGCCGTCCTGCTTGTTGTTGTTCATCGTCAGGTTGGTCAACCCGCCGATGCTCCTTTCCTTGTCGGTGTGGTTCAGCTTGATCTTGAGCGACGGCCGGCTGGTACTTTGCGAGCCGATAAATCCCTTTTTGCGCAGCCCCACTTTTTCAAACTTCACGCCTTCGATGGTCACGTTGGCGTTCACGTATTCGTACGGCCCCTTGATCGGTGCGGCCTTGCGCTTCTCGTGCAGCGCGGAGACGAAGTTGCGCGACTGGTGACGAATCTTGTCCCACGCCTTTTCATCGACGGTGATTTGCACATCCAGCACGCGGTCGGTCGGGAACAGATCGTCGAGTGTCAGCGTCTTTTCTGCGGCCGGGACAGAGGCGGCCAGCAGGAGCGTGGCCAAGGCGGTCGTGATTGTTTTGGGATGTCGAGTCATGGCAGGGCGCGCAAATTTTCATCACTACGCATCGGAACGGCGCGAAGTTACCCGGTTGCCCCAAAAACTCAACATTCGGCCCAGAGGCCTTCGGAACCGGATCCGCCCTTGGCGCTGGCGATGAAGGCGGCCACCTTGGCCGAATCCTTCTGGCCCGGGGCCGCCTCTACGCTGCTGGACACATCGACCCCGAACGGTGCCACCTTGGCAATCGCCTCGGCGGCATTGTCCGGCGTCAGCCCGCCAGCAAGCAGGATCGGGCGGCCAAGCCGCTTGGCCTCCACGGCCAGGTCCCAATTGAACCGCTCGCCGGTACCGCCCGGCTCGCCCTTTACGTAGCTGTCCAGCAGCCAGGCGTCGGTGCCGTAGTCCGGCAGTTGGCCAAGTGAGCCACTGTCCTTTACGCGGAACGCCTTGATCGTCCGTAGATTGAACCGGGCGCAAAACTCCGGCGACTCGCTGCCGTGAAACTGCAGCGTGTCCAGCCCGGCCGTCACGGCGGTGGCCCGGACGGTGATCTCGTCTGCATCGACGAACACGCCGACCCGGGCCACGTGCGCTGGCAGCCCGGCGATGATCGCTGCTGCCTGCTCCGGCGTAATGCAGCGTGGGCTTGGCTCGTAAAATATAAAGCCCAGCGCATCCGCCCCGGCCTCGACAGCCGCGTGCGCATCCTCCGCTGAGGTGATGCCGCAAATTTTTACCCGCACACTCACGTGCAGGACGCTAGGCGGTCGGGGCGAACTGTCAACGCCCGTGTCGGATTCGGGTTGCCTTGGCCAAGCGGTCGGGGCAAACCAAGCGCGTGAGCGCGGAACCCAAAATGGCGTACGTGGCGCTGGGCGCAAACCTCGGCGATGCCGCCGTGACCATGCGGCGGGCCGCCGCCGAGATCGTCGGTTGGTCGCTTGGCCAAGCGGTCGGCTCGTCGTTGTGGCGGACCGAGCCGGTGGATTGCCCACCCGGTTCGCCGCCGTTCCTCAACGCCGCGCTTGGCCTGCAACCGAAAGCCGGCACCACGCCGGAGTCATTGCTCGATGACCTCCTGTCGCTCGAGGCCAGACTCGGCCGCACCCGCCCCGGCTTGGCCAACGCACCCCGCGTGATCGACCTCGACCTGATCGCGTTCGGCACCGAGACGCGCGTCACGCCGACGCTGACCCTGCCGCATCCGTGCGCCCACGAGCGTGCCTTTGTCCTTGCTCCGCTCGCCGAGCTCGCCCCCGGACTACTGCTGCCTGGCCAACGGCAAACAGTTACGGCTCTGCTGGCTGCGCTTTGCCAAGTGGAGGGAGTGTCAAAGTTGGAACCGTTAATGAACGCCAACGAATGCTAATTCATATGCGTGAATTTGGGTTCGTTCGCTGTTGGAAAAGTTCACCCTTTATCTTGTCACTGGGGTTGGGCTGGTTTTCTTGAAAACGATGATGTGTTGACGGGGCAGGGCGGTGATCGTCTCCACCCACTCGAGAGGGTGGGGTGTCGCCTCCTTCATCACCTGCAGTTGCGACATCTTGTGCAGCAGCTTGATCGGCACGTTGGGATCCTCCATCCGGTACTCGACAAACGCGATCCGCCCGCCCGGTTTCAACGCACTGCAAATGTTTTTCAGCATCTCGTACGGGTGGGAGAACTCGTGGTACACGTCGACCATCAGCGCGAGGTCGATACTGTTCGGTGGCAGTTTCGGATCCTGAATCGAGCCAAGGACACCCTTCACATTTTTGATGCCAAGTTGGTCGAGGTTTTTCTTCAGCAACTCCAGCATTTCCGGCTGGATGTCCACCCCGTACACAGTGCCTTTCGGCCCGATGACGCGCGCGATGCGCCGCGCGAAGTAGCCGGTGCCGCCGCCGATGTCGGCCACGTTGTCGCCCGGCTTGAGCTTGAGCGAGCGGATGAGTGTCTGCGGTTTCTCCTCCAGCTCTCGAGACGGGCGCTCGAGCCAGCCGGCGCCGAGATGCCCCATCACGTGGGCGCTCTCGCGGCCCATGTAGAATTTGCCGATACCGTCGCGGCTGTGCCGGGTGCGGTAGGTGTAGCGCGGGTTCTCGGGGTCGGTGCGGACGCCGGCCTTGGCCGGGGCCTGGCCAAGCGCTGGGCTCGGCTGGCCAAGCGCGGTAAAGAGGGCGGCGAGTCCGAGGTAACAGAGCGGGCGTTTCATGCGCGGCAACCTACCCGCCGCCCGCCCCGAAGACAAGCGGCCCCCGCGCTTGGCCAATCGCGTTCCGCTTGATAGTCTACACGGCGTTATGGCTTTGGCAAAAAAACTGTTGCACACCCGCTACCGCGTGAACGACCTCGAGCAGACCGTTGCGTTTTACAAGAATGTCCTCGGACTGGAGGAGATGCGGCGGCACAAGTCGCCTCGCGGCTCCGAGCTGGCCTTTCTCAAGGCTCCGGAGAGCGAGGAGACGGTCGAGATTTGTTATTTCCCCGACAGTGGCTCGGTGGAGGTGCAGGAGGACCTCACGCACCTGGCCTTTGAGGTGGATAGCCTCGAGGCGTTTGGCCAGCACTTGGCCAAGCTGGGCCTCGAATATTCCGACGGCCCGACGATGAAGGAAGCCGGCGGCGGGTTCGCCTTCATCGACGCTCCCGAGGGCTACGAGATCGAGCTGATCGAAATCGCGAAATAGGAATTGGGTTTTTCAGTTCGGAGGCTGATTTTCAGGATAGGAAGGGTTTTCAGGATCCAATTTAAATCCTGATAATCAGCATTCATCTGCGTCCTATTTTACTATTACGGCTACCAAAGCGGTGTCGCCGCTGCGCTCTGTCACCGCACTCCAAAATCCTTCATTTTTTTGTGGCAAACTAAACTTGACTAAATCAGTCGGGATTATAGCTTCGGCCTTGGCATGAAGTTGTCGCAACGGGGTGAGTATGCTTTGCGGGCGCTGTTGGTCCTGGGGATGAACCATGGGCCGGCCGTGGTGCGCATCCGGGACATCGCCCAGCAGCAGAATATTCCGCGCCGGTTTCTCGAGCAGATTCTCAACGACTTGAAGGCGGCCGGGTTCGTGGTGAGCAAACGCGGGGTGGCGGGTGGCTACCGGCTGCAGCGCGGGCCGGAGGCAATTTCGCTGGCGGACATCATCCGGCACCTGGAAGGGCCGCTGGCGCCGGTGGGGTGCGTGAGTGTGAATTATTACCAGCGCTGTTCCTGCCCGGACGAGGGCAAGTGCGCGATTCGCAGCGTGATGCAGGAGGTGCGCGACGCGATTGTCGGCGTTTTGGAGGGGGTGAGCGTGGCGCATTTGTGCGACCGCGTGCGCGACCTGCAGGGGCCGCTCGAGAATCCGCTCGATTACGTCATTTAGGAAGCTTCAAGTCCGAACACGGATTTGCACAGATTGGATCATCCGTGTGAATCCGTGAAATCCGCGTCTTCTTTCTACTGACCGCTTTCACCCAGTTCGGCCTCGAGGTCGGCCTGGACTTGTTGGAGCAGCGCGTTGTCGGTTGGTTTTTTCCCGGCGGCGGTCCGGACGTAAAAGGTGTCGATCGCGGCGCCTTTCTCGGTGCTGATGCGGGCGACGTGGATGCTGAGTCTGTTCCGGGTCAGTACCTTGGAGATGCGGTGTAGCAGGCCAAGCCGGTCCTCCGACTCAACCTCGATGATGGTGCGCGACTCGGCGGACTCCGTGTCGATGCGGATGCGCGTCGGCAATTCCCATTCCGCGAGGTGCCTGGGCTTCGTCAAGGCAGTGATTTGTTGCTCGAAGTCAGGTGAGTCGCCGGGCAGTAGCGCCTGGTTGAGCCACTTTTTGAACGCGTCGCGCTCGGGCCTTTTGGCCAAGCCGCCGGTTCGGGTGTTCACGACAGAAAAGGTGTCGATGATGATCCCGTCACCGCGTGAGAAGACGCGCGCGCTTAGGATGTTAAGCCCCGCCGCGGCCAGCGCCCCGGAAATCGTGGTGAACAGCCCCGGCCGATCCCAGGTGCAGACTTTGACCGAGGTGTAGCCGCGCGCCGACTGATCGTACCAGGAAATCACCGGTTCGAGCGTTGTTGTGCCGGTGTCGTCAACGACGCGCTTGAGGAATTGGTTCACCTGCTTGAGGTCGATGTGGATGTGCTGGAGGGAGTGTGCCCGGAAATATCGGGGGGTGAGGTGCTGGAAGTGCGCCTCGAGTTCCTCCTCCGAGAGTTGCGCCGGCAACTTTTCGCGCACCTCCTGCTTGAGCTTGGCCAAGCGCTCCTTCTCCGCCTGGGCGTAGTCGTCGCCGCTGGCCATGCGCCGGCCGGCACGGCGGTAAAGGGTCTGCAGCAGGGTGTTCTTGAATTCGTTCCACAGGTCGTCGCTGGTTCCCAGCGCGTCGGTGAACGTCAGCAGGGTGAGCATGGCCAGGTTCTCCTCGTCCTGCACCGTCTCGGCGAACTGGCGGATGACCGTGGGCGAGTCGATGTCGCGCCGCTGCGACACCTTGGCCATGAGTAGGTGGTGCTCGACGAGAAATTGCAGCCGGGCCAGGCGGCGGGGCGTGAGGCCAAGCCGTTCGCCGACCTTCAGGGCGACGGCGGCGCCGTCTTTCGCGTGGTCGCCGCTCTCCATCCCCTTGCCGGTGTCGTGCAGGAACAGTGCGAGGTAGAGCAGGTACGGCAGATCGATGTTCTGCAGGATGT
>CAYWMH010000005.1:0-25992 GCA_964459315.1 uncultured Verrucomicrobiota bacterium | reverse complement strand
AGTCGTTGGACTGACTGCCCACGACTCCAAGCGTCTGGGTTTCTGGGTCGCAGAATCCAACCGCACCTATGCCAGCCATCTGGGCGGCGTTCAGGAACAGCACGTTGAACGTGAGGTTCAAGACCTTGATGCATCTTTTCCGTTGGCGTTGGGCTGACGATTCTCTACCTTCCGTGACCCTTTTTTGGATTTAGGAAAATGAAACGAACCCTCCTCTTTTTTGCCGCCGCCCTTTCGCTTGGCCAAGCGCACTTGGCCAAGGCGGAACAACATATCCACGGCATCCAGTGCGGGCACGCCGCCAGCATCTGGGCCAGCATCGACTCGCCGTCGCAGCGCTACGCTCCAGATCGGGCGGTGGACATCCAGCACTTCGACCTCGACGTCACGCCGGACTTCAAAAACCGGCGCGTGTCCGGCAAGGCGACGTTCACGTTTCAGCCGATCCTCAAGCCGCTTGGCCAACTGCGACTCGACGCGCACGACCTCGAGATTCACACGGTCACCGGCAGCGCCGGGATCACCGCGTGGCAAAACACCGACCGCGCGTTGATCGTCACCTTCGCCAAGCCGATCGCCCCGACGTCACAGGCCAAGCTCACCGTCACCTACGAGGCTGAGCCGAAAAAAGGTCTCTACTTTCGTACGCCGGAGATGGGCTACAACCCCGGCGACACTCACATCTGGACCCAGGGTGAACCGATCGAGGCGCGGCACTGGTTCCCGTGCTTCGACGCGCCGAACGAGTTCTTCACCTCGACCATGACCTGCCGCGTGCCGGACGGCATGACCGTTCTTTCCAACGGCCGCAAAGTCTCCGACGCGATCGACGAGAAAACCAAGCTTCGCGTGATCAAGTGGAGCCAGGAAAAGCCGCACGTAAATTATCTCATCACGCTTGTCGCCGGTCACTTCAAGCGGCTCGAGGAAAAACACGGCGACCTGTCGATGTCATTCTGGGCGGCTCCCTCCGACTTCGCCAACGCCGCCAACTCGTTCCGTCACACGAAGGAGTGCATGGAGTATTTTGAGGCGGAAATCGGCGTGCCGTATCCGTGGGCCAAGTACGACCAGGTCACCGTGCAGGATTTCAACTGGGGCGGCATGGAGAACACCAGCATCAGCACACTCAATGCCTCGACTCTGTTCAGCAGCGAGACGGAAAACATCCGGAGCAGCCAGGGGCTGATGGCGCATGAGTTGGCGCACCAGTGGTTCGGCGACCTCGTCACCTGCAAGGACTGGAGCCAGCTTTGGCTCAACGAGGGATTCGCCACCTACTACACGCACCTGTTCGCCGGGCACAAGGACGGCATCGACGAGTTCCACTACGGTCTGTACCGCGACCAAAAACGCCTCACGAGCCGCTCTAACGACACCGCCCCAATGGTCAATCGCGACTACAAAATTCCGGAGGAAATGTTCCGCAAATACGGCTTCCTCTCCTACACGAAGGGCAGTTGGATCCTGCACATGCTCCGCTCGCAGCTTGGGCCGGACCTGTTCCGCAAATGCGTCAAGACCTACCTCGAGCGGCATCGGCACGGTAATGTCGTGACCGAGGATTTGCGCTCGATCATCGAGGAACATTCCGGCCGGTCGTTCGACCGCTTTTTTGACCAGTACGTTTTCCACGCGCACCATCCGGAATTGAAGATCGCCTACGCGTGGGACGAGAAAGCCAAGCTGGCCAAGATCAGCGTGCAGCAGACGCAAAAGATCGACGACAACGTCCTGCTTTTTCACGTGCCGTTGCCGGTACGTTTCAAGATCGACGGCCAGGCGGTCGACCACAATCTGCCGATTACCAAGCTGGCCGAGGACTACTACTTCCCCCTGGCCAAGGCGCCGCAAATCGTTCGCATCGACCCCGACCTCACCCTGTTGGCCAAGATCACCTTCGCCCCACCGACCGCACAACTCCACGCGCAACTGGCCGACGCCACCAACGCGCTTGGCCGCCTGCAGGCCGTCGAGCTCTTGGCCAAGCGCAAGGACAAGACGACCGTCGAAAAACTGACAAACGTACTGCGAAACGATCCTTTTTACGGCGTCCGCATCGCCGCTTCGCGGGCACTACGCGGCATCGCCACCGATGCCACCTTGGCCGTGTTGATCGACTCGGTCGACCAGCCCAACGCCAAGGTGCGGCAACAGGTCATCGGCGACATCGCCAGCCAATACAAACCAGCCGCCTTGGGCGCGCTCAAGCAGAGCCTGGACAGCGAGAAAAATCCGGCCATCCGCGCCCGCATCATCAGCGGCCTCACCGGGCATGACGACAAGCAGGCGCGCAAGCTGATCGACGCCGCGCTTGGCTCCGACTCGTTCCGCCACCAACTCGCCGACGCCGCCGTCAGCGCGCTGCGCAAACAGGACAGGCCGGCCAACATCGCCAAGATCCGCAACGCGCTGGAGAACAACGGGGCCAAGTTCACCACCCGCGGCTACGCCAGCGCCCTGGGCGCGCTGGGTCACCTCGGCCGCAACCAGAAAAACAAGGCCCAGCTGCGCGAGTTCCTCGCCGGGCACGTGAACGATCCCAAGCGTCGCGTGGCCCTGGGCGCCATCAACGCACTTGGTCAACTCGGCGATCCCCGCGCTGTCGCCGTGCTGGAGAAACTCACCGGCGCATCTGAGGACAATCCCGCCCGTAAAGCCGCCGAGCAGGCGATCGAGAAATTGCGCGCAGCCCGCAAGCCGGCCGACGACTACAAAAATCTCCGTAAGGAAGTCACCAGCCTTAAACAGTCCAACTCCAAACTGACCAAGGAGTTGGGTGACTTAAAGAAACGCTTTGACGCCGCGCTCGGCGACAAAAAGACATCTAAGAAAGAAATAACAGAGAAAAAGTGAAATTTTTGCCCGGCTATTATTGAATAGTCACAACGCTTCGCCTGTCCGAAATCCAAGCCACGAGGCATAAACAAAATGAAAGCATTCAAACTAACACTAACGACAATCGCCGTCTCGCTGGCGATGTTCTCTGCCAACGCGGAAGAGAAAAAAGAGAAGGCAGCTGGGAAAGCCAACGCTGCAGCCAAGGAACGCACTGTTCGCGGCACCGCCATGTGCGCCAAGTGTACCCTGAAGAAAACCAAGGACTGCCAGGCTGCGTTGCAGGTCAAGCGGAAGGGCAAGGACGGCAAGGAAGTCGCCCGTGTTCTCCTCCTCAAGAACAACGATGTCACCAAGGCGTTTCACAGCAAGATCTGCTCCGGCGACAAGGTGCCCGTGGCCGTCACTGGCAAACTGGAAGGCAAGGGTAAAAACCGCGTGTTGGTTGCCAGCAAGATCAACGACAAGCCGGCCCCCGCCAAAAAAGGCAAGCGCTCGAAAGGCAAAAAGGCAGGCGCCAAGAAGAAAGAGGCCTAATTCAACCGCCAAACTTTTCATCACGCCCCAGCCATCTAGCTAGGGGCGTTTTTTTGTAGTCAATCGAAGTCACCGCTTGGCCAACAGGTTCAGCCCGGCGGCCAATCCATCTTACGCCCGCCGAGGATGTGGCAGTGCAGGTGCGGCACGGTCTCGCCGGCATCCCCGCCGTTGTTTAGCACAAGCCGGAAGCCGGCCTCCCCAAGGCCAAGCGAGCGGGCCACCTCTGCCGCCTTGAGCAACAGATGGCCGAGGAGCGCCTGGTCATCCGGCTCGGCCTCGTTAATGCGCGGGATCGGTTTGCGCGGGATAACCAAAACATGCGTCGGGGCAGCGGGTGCGATGTCCCGAAACGCCACGACCTGGTCGTCCTCATACACGATGTCGGCCGGGATTTCCTTGTCGCAGATTTTCTCGAACAGTGTCTTTTCCATTGGTCGACAGCGAAAGCGTCGCTGAAAATGGCGTTGAACTCCAGCCAAACCGTTGATCTTAACGTGGATCTTTCCACTTGACAACTGCCCGGAAACAACCCTAAGACAATGCCCCTTCAACGAAACCCATTCTACTCATGAATGACACAACCCCACACACAACAGCATCCACGCCCGGCGGATTGGAACCTCATCGCGGCACACTGATACTAGTATTGGGCATTTTAAGCCTAGTTTTATGTGGATTTTTCACAGGCATCCCAGCCTGGATTATGGGTAAAGGTGATCTCGAAAAAATACAAGCTGGTCAAATGGATCCCGAAGGGCAAGGTATGACCAAAGCCGGCATGATCTGTGGAATGATTTGCTGTATTCTTTCCGCAGTCGCAATTGGTGGGGTTATTTTATTGATGATCCTTGGAGGAGGCCTTGCGGCACTTGGATGATCCGTTTTTCATTTTTTATCCAGACCAATTTTTGAGGAGTAGCGACAGCTTATCCGAGCAGACGTTTGCTGCTGATGTCGTTATGATTGTAAATTTTTTTCGTTTTATTTACCATCACGACTACAATTATTAGTCATGAAATACTTCTTCAAGGCGTTGGACGAAAAGGAATACGGGCCGTTTGGCGAAGCGAAGATTCGTGACTTGCTCCAGCAGGGGCGAATGAATCAGGACTCCCTGATGCGCGCAGTTGACTCGGAAGAGTGGCGACCGCTAAACGATTACCCGGAATTGCTGGTGTTGCTTGCCCCTTCAAGTTCAACGCCACCACCGTCAACTTCCCCGCCCCAGGCAACCGCAACTCATGTTGAACCTCATCGAGGGGCACTTATCCTGACGTTTGGAATTTTGAGCATTGTCTGTTGTTTCCCGTTTGGAATCGCAGCATGGATCATGGGTAACAACGACATGCAGCAGATCGAAGCCGGAATGATGAATCCAAGCGGCAAAGGAATTACCAATGCTGGGAAGATTTGCGGTATCGTTGGAACCATCATAGGGATTCTTACTACGGGATTTTGGATCCTGATATCTATACTTGAGTTCTCTATGATATAGCCTCTGATCTTCGATGTACAAATCCTTGCTCAATTAAAAAATATCTACTGTTCCTCCTCCTCTATGCCGGTAGCCGTCTCGCTCGGGCAGCCGGCGCGGAGCCAGCCGATGACAAACGGGTCAAGGTCGCCGTCCATGACGCTCTGCACGTCGCTCGCCTGCACGTTGGTTCGCAGATCCTTCACCATGCGGTACGGCTGGAAGACGTAGCTGCGAATCTGGTTGCCCCACGAGATGCTGCCCTTGTCGCCATAGAATTTTTCCAGCTCGGATTTCTGCTCGTCCTCGCGTAGGGCGGTGATCTTGGCCATGAGGATGTTCATCGCCGTCGCCCGGTTTTGGTGCTGCGACCGCTGGTTCTGGCAGGCCACGACGAGCCCGGTCGGGATGTGCCGGATACGCACCGCGGTCTCCACCTTGTTGACGTTCTGCCCGCCCTTTCCGCCGGAGCGAAAGGTGCCGACCTCAAACTCGGCCGGCGGCAATTCCTCCTGCTCGCTCTCCTCGATCTCGGCGATGACATCGATACTGGCAAAGCTGGTGTGTCGGCGCTTGTTGGAGTCGAACGGCGAGATGCGCACGAGCCGGTGCACGCCGCGCTCGGCCTTGCAGTAGCCGTAGGCGTTCTCACCGGTGACCAGCAGCGTGGCGCTCTTGATGCCAGCGACCTCTCCTGGGAGCAGTTCACTGACCTCCACCTGCCAGCCACGCTCCTCGCCCCAGCGCTGGTACATGCGCAGGAGCATGTTCGCCCAGTCGCACGACTCGGTGCCGCCGGCACCGGCGTTGATGGAGAGGATGCAGTTGCTGTGGTCATGCGGGCCGTCGAGCATCAGCTCCAGTTCGAGCGACTCTAGTTGTTTGGTGAACTTGGCCAGGTCGGCTGTCAGCTCGGACTGGATCTCCTTTTGCGTGGTCTCCTCCTCGCCGTCGGCCAGCTCGAGCATAGTCTGCATGTCGGACTGCTGAGTCTCGGCCTTGAGCAATGGCCCAATGCGGCGCTTGATCGCAGCTGACTCGTCGACGAGTTGCTGGGCGTAAGCGCGGTTGTCCCAGAAATTATCCTGAGACATCTCCCCCTCGATTTCGGTTAAACGGTTTTGAGCCTTGGGAACGTCAAAGATACCTCCTGAGATGAACGACCCGTTCCGCGGTGGCTTTCAATTGTTCCTCGATGTCCTCAAACATAAGCGCGGGGAATCTATTTTTGTGAGTCCCGAGTTTCAAGTTCATTCCCAAATGCCCTGCTCCCGGAGTTGCTTCTCCGCCTGTTCGGCCCAGCCACGGTTGGCGGTGGGGCTGGCCGGGCTGGGATGCAGCACGCGGCCAATTTTCACGTCCGCTTGGCCAAGCACTTCCGCCGCCTTTTTCTCCGCGAACCCGCCGACGGCCACCAGCCATTCCGGTTGCACGATTTCCACGACCTTGGCCAAGTGCGCGTTGCAGATGGCCTCAAGCGGCCCGGTCTCGGCGGCAGGCAGCTTGTCCGGCGTGCGGTTGCGGCCGGTCTCCTCGAGGAAGGCCAAGGGACAATAATTCACGACAAAGTGATCGGCGAAAAACGCCTCCGGTTGGCTGAATTTCTCGGCGAAGAATCCCCAGAACCGTCGGCCGCTCACCTCGCTGCGCGGGCAGTCGAGCCCCAATACGGGACGCTTCGGATGCTCATTTGCCGGCTTGCCAATCGGCGCGTCGATGCGCAGCCAGTCGCGCACCGCCGCCACCTCACCGAACGGCACGCCAACCTGCGCCATGCCAAACGGCCCCGGGTTCATGCCGAGAAACAACGCGCGCTTAGCCCCGCCGCCGTACCGACTGAGAAACTGTTCATGCGCCGCCCAGGCGTAGTCGAGCGGGTTGTACACGCACTGCACAGGCGGCCCGAAGTTCAGCCGGTTGACGGCATCGCGCAATTCCGCAGCGGCGGCAACAAGCGGAGAGAGGTCGGCTGTGATCGGCACGCGGGGGTTATAGTCGCGAAGCCCCCGCTTGGCCAAGGTTTGCATTGCGGCAGGCCGGGCTTGGGGGTAGCGTCGGTGCTGTTCGCAGCCAGACCACAATGAGTGACAAAATGATGATGACCATCGCCCACGCCATCAACGACGTGGTGCTGGTGGTGTTGAAGACGCCGGAAATCCTCGAGTCGGTCGGCATCTCGCAGGAGAAATTTTTCACCAAAGTGCTGGGCTACGACGAGACCGGCCTCTGGGTGCAATTCCCCGAGTTCGAGCTGCCGGTGCGCGTGGGCGAGGAGTCCGGCCTGTGGATCCCCGAGTCGATGCAACAGGTCGACGCCTCCGTGATGCTCCCGTGGGGCGCAATCGCCACCGTGATGCATTTCCCCGACGTCCAGGGCTACGATAAACCCAGCCCATTCAACCGCGACATCGGCTTCAATATCTCGGACGACGAGGCGTGACCGGCCGGTCTCGATGGGGCGGCCGGTATCCCGAAAAAATGTTGTTTTCCCGGCTTGACTCAATGCCACGGTGGGTCATCTTTCCCGAAAGCATGGGCTTCCGGATCCACCGGAACACCATGGTGAAGGAGTAAACGTATGCTAAAAATCAGTGCAGGCGGAAACGGCGGCGGGTTTTGCGACGGCATCGCCCGACGGGACTTCATTCGAATCGGGGCCATGGGCATCGGTGGCCTGACTGCGGCCAACCTCCTCGAGGCTGAGGCACGGGCCGGCACCGGCTCCTCCCACAAGGCGGTCATCAACATCTTCCTCCCCGGCGGCCCGCCACATCAGGACATGTTCGACCTGAAACTGGACGCGCCCCGCGAGATTCGCGGCGAGTTCAAACCGATCTCGACCAACGTTCCCGGTCTGCAGATTTGCGAGGAATTCCCGCGCATGTCCCGGATGATGGACAAGTTCACTGTCATCCGCTCCATCGTCGGCGCGACCGGCGGGCACGACGCCGAGCAATGCATGACCGGCCGCTCGCCGCGCAACCAACCGCCCGGCGGCTGGCCCAGCATCGGCTCCATCCTCTCCAAGCTGAAGGGGCCGGTGAAGCCGGACATGCCGCCGTTCATTGGGCTTTCGCCCAAGACCGGCCACATCCAATGGAGCGATCCCGGCAAGGCCGGCTACCTTGGCCCGGCGCACGCGGCCTTCAAGCCGTCCGCCGAGGGAAAGGAGGACATGACGCTCAACGGCATCACTCTCGAGCGCTTGAGTGACCGCAAGAAACTTTTGCATAGCTTCGACCAGCTTCGCCGCGACGTCGACAACTCCGGCCTCATCGAGGGCATGGACGCCTACAACCAACAGGCGTTCGGGATGCTCACCTCCGGCAAGCTTGCCGAAGCGCTCGACCTCGGGAGGGAAGACGTCAAGCTGCGCGACCGTTACGGTCGTGGCACGGCCAAGCTGACCGCCGACGGCGCGCCCAAGCTGCTCGATCACTTTCTCCTCGCCCGCCGCCTCGTCGAGGTCGGCGTGCGCTGCGTCTCGCTTTCATTTAGCCGATGGGATTGGCACGGCGGCAACTTCAACCGTGCCCGACAGGATTTCCCGATGCTTGACCAGGGTCTCACGGCGCTTATCGAGGACCTGCATCAGCGCGGCATGGAGAAAGACGTCGTCGTTGTCTGCTGGGGTGAGTTCGGCCGGACACCGACCATCAACAAGGACGCCGGCCGCGACCATTGGCCGCGCGTCTCGTGCGGGCTGCTCGCCTGCGGCGGCCTCAACCACGGGCAGGTCATCGGCGCGACCGACCGGCTCGGTGGCGAGGCCAGCGACCGCCCGGTGACGTTCGCCGAGGTGCACGCCACACTGTACCACGCGCTGGGCATCGACCCGAACGCGACCACGGTCAACGACCTGAACGGCCGACCGCGCTACCTCGTCGAGAACAACGCCCAGCCGCTGCATGAGGTCGTCTGAGCGGCGAACCCTTTTTTCGCGAATCCCTCCCTGGCCAAGCAGGGAGGGATTTGTTTTTGCGGGGGCGCTGCTGGCCACAGCGCTTGGCCAAGCGGGCGATCTCCGACTGACCATAGAGAGCACCGCCCCGCTCACGCTCTCATGGGAAGCCAACTCGGTTACCCGGCTCGGTTCCGTCTCCATCATTCCCGTAACCCAGCTCGAAACCTCGACCAATCTTATTGATTGGCAGCCACTTGGCCAAGCGCAACCGGGCGGGCTTGGCTTCGCCTCCCAGGCGGCCAAGCGCACCATCGGTACCTCCACCGGCACTCGGTATTTTCGCATCCGCTCGCAGGTAAAACTTATCGCGGCCGACCTCCGAGGCACCGATCTACGGGGGGCAAAGCTGGCCCACGCCGATCTGCCGTTGGCCAAGCTCGACAGCGCAAACCTTACCGGGGCCGATCTCAGCGGGGCGAACCTGGCCGAGGCCATACTCGGCAACGCGGACTTCACCGATGCAGACCTCACCGGCGCAACGATCGCCCCATGGCATCACTACCCAGAGGTGGTTTATCACAACACCACCCTGCCGGACGGCACCGTGAAAACCGACTCGCCCGAGCGGCGGTTGCTCGTCCAGTTGTATGTCGACAGTGCGCCGGAGGGGATCTTGGCCGGCCGCGATTTTTCCGGATGGGATCTGCGCGGCGTCGAGTTGCAAAAGCGCGACCTGACGAATTGCAGCTTCACCGGGACCGACCTGCGTAACACCACGCTCGACGGGGCACGCCTCGCCGGGGCGAACCTAACGCGCGCCAACCTGCTGGGCGCGACCGGTTTCACGCCAGCCGAGCACGACAACGTGGTCCTGCACCAAACCACCCTCCCCGACGGTACGATTAGCGACTGAAGTAACGCTCAATCGTCGGGCCAGGTGAATTGGACGGCGTCGCCCTCGCCGGTCAGGTGAACAGCTTGTTCGCCGACGAGCAGTTGCATCTCCTGGCCGGGCTCCTGTGGCCCAGCGAGATTTGGCAGCAGCCCGCCGTAATGGTTGTCATGAAACCGATGCGGGTCGACCTGACGCTGCCATTCGCCCGCCTCCCCTTGAAACAGCCGCAAGCCCACGCTCGCGCCGTGCAGCAGGATGCCCCGCGCCACTGACTTTGATTCACCGTCGAACACGAACCGGTTGCCCTCCACCACGAATCCGCGCGTGTGATCCCAGAGCCGCAGGCCGTTGTGCCAATACGCAAACCGCGGCGCATGCGGTACAATCAACCGGAAGGTGTTGTCCCGGATCACAAACGCCTTTCCGTCGTTGACGCTGCCGCCGCCGACGCAGGCGAAGAACCGATTGTCGCGGATCACCACGCCGCGGTTGCCGCCGGTGTCGAAGTTGAACCCGATGCCGCAGTTCGTGACGGTGTTTTCGTAAAACTGCGCGCGCTGAAGGAACGCCCCGCCGAACGCAATGCCGTTGGGGATGTTCCGAATCTCGTTGTGATGCACCCGCGCCCGAACGATGCCGTTCACAGAATCTGCGCCCCGGTGGCTGCCCATGATCCCGGTGCAGTACGGCCAAGCGGTCCCGGCGCTTGGCCCACTGACAAAGTCCTCCACCACGCAATACCGGATCTCGATGACCGAGTTGCGATAGCCCGGCAGGTTGGCCCCGTCTCCCATGCCAGAAAGGACGCGGATCGGAAACACCTCCCGCCACGACGGCCGTCCGCCCACTGCACCGAAACGGCTCACCCGCACCCGCTCCACCAGCGCCTGCCGTGCCAGCAGGTCAATGCCGGACGCCTTCTTGAGGATCGGGCCAAGCGCCGCCTTCATGACGCGCCAATTGCAGTCGAGCGACAGGTCCGCGATGCGGATGTTGTCGAAATCACGACTGGCCTGCAGCTGCGATCCCCAGCCGCCGGCGATCACGCTGTGATAGGCGGACTTGATTTTCCGGTGACCCGGCCCCGGCACGAGCTTGAAGGTCGTCGTGCCGATGCCGGCCCCGACAATGTGCCAGCGGGGGCGCAGCCGGATGCCGTGCGTCTCGTAGTTGCCCGGCAAAAAGCGCAGCACCAGCCCGTCGCCGTAATGGCCCTGCTCCCCGGCCAAGCGATCAAGCGCCTGGCCAAGCTTGGCCGCCGTCGAGGCGTCGACCGGCTCGGATGCTGTCGATCCGTCCCCGAAGGATGCACCTACCGCCGCAAGCCAAACCGTGCGCTCCGGCGCGCTTGGCCAAGCGATCTCCTGCGCCCGGGCGCTTGGCCAAGCGGCGGCCAAGGCAACGACACAGAGTTGGAACAGCAATCGCATCACTGCGCTTGGCCAAGCTTGGCCCCGGGCCAATCGTTCGTCAATCGAGCGCGGGACCACGACTCCAAAGCGTGACTTTTTCGTTTGAGGCAGCGTACTCTCCGCGTGATGAATACGCGAATTCAATGGATTGTAATGCTCGCCGGCCTGGCCGCCGGCCCGGCCTTTGCCGCTGACGCGCCCGAGCCGCCGCCGGGCTACAAGTCGAAGCTGGCCATCCTCGCGGCGTACGGCAGCGGGACACTGGAGATTATAGACCGGGAAGTGCCGCTGCCGGAAGGCGTCGTGCTGGAGAAGGACATCGAGTACGGCAACGCCGACGGCCATCCGCTACACCTCGACCTGTACCGGCCGGCCAAACTCACCCGTCCGGTGCCGGCGCTTCTGTTCATCCACGGCGGCGCGTGGAAGAGCGGCAAGCGGCAGGATTACCATTTCTACACGGCGGCCTTCGCCAGGAAGGGGTACGTGGTTGCCACGGCAAGTTATCGGCTGACCGGGCAGGCGCAGTACCCGGCGGCGGTGCAGGACTGCAAGTGTGCCGTCCGGTGGCTCCGGGCCAACGCGAAGAAATACAAGATCGACCCGGGCAAGATCGCCGCGGTCGGCGGATCGGCGGGAGGGCATCTCTCGATGATGCTCGGCTACGCGGACGACCCCGCGCTCGAGGGGGAGAGCGGCCACGACGGCGTCAGCAGCCGCGTCAGCGCGGTGGTCAACATCTACGGCGTGTACGACATGACCACCCGGATCGCCAAGGAGAGCGACGCAGTGAAAAGTTTTCTCCAGGGCAAATCATTCGAGGAGGCACCGGAGCTTTACCGGCAGTCGTCGCCGATGGTCCACCTCGACAAGGACGACCCACCGACGCTCATCCTGCACGGGACGATCGACGAGACCGTGCCGGTGGCGCAGTCCGACCGGCTGGCCGCGCACCTGAAGCGGCTGAAGATTCCGCACGCCTACGGACGGCTCGACGGCTGGCCGCACACGATGGACCTGGCCAAGCCGGTCAACGACTATTGCCAGGCAATGATGGACCGGTTTTTCGCCGAACACCTCCCGCTACCCCGGAAGAAAGATTGATGCCCGGCGTTTACAAACTAGCGTTTATCCCTTAAGCCAAGCGCGGTGTGAACAGGAGGACGCTGGACAGTTTTTGCGAGAGGGGCATCGTCGGGCTGGTGCTTGCCGCGCTCGTCTTCTCGGCACTGGCCACGGGGGCGGTCCGGGCGCTGGAGTTCGCGGTGGTCGAATCGCTCGTGGCGGGCGCGGCCCTGCTATGGATGGTTCGGCTCTGGCTGGAACCCCGGCGCAACCGCCTGCTGTTCCCTCCGGTCGGCGTCTGCCTGTTGTTGTTCCTCGCGTACGCGCTGTTTCACTACACGCAGGCGGATGTCGAGTACACGGCCCGCGGGGAGGTGCTGCGGCTACTGGTCTACGCGCTGCTGTTTTTCGTGGTGCTGAACAACCTGCACAAGTCGGAGTGGACGCAGTTGACGCTGTACGTGCTGGTGTTCACCGGCGTGGCGATCGCCTTGTACGGCATCGTGCAGGTGATCGCGGGGCTGGATCACGTGTGGCACTTCACCCGGCCGGAGCAGTACCGGGGGCGCGGCTCGGGGACGTTCATCAACCCGAACCATTTTGCCGGGTACTTGGGGATGCTGCTGCCGCTCTGCCTGGCGTCGGTACTGACCGGCCGGATCAGCCAGCCGATACGCATCCTTCTGGGCTACTCGGCGCTGCTGCTGCTGGGCGGCGTGGCGGTGAGCATGTCGCGCGGCGGCTGGGTCTCAACCACCCTGACCTTGGCCGCAGTCATCGGCGTGTTGGGTTGGCGGAAACAGTTTCAAATGCGGGGCATCCTGCTGACCTGCCTGGCGCTGGGCCTCGCGGGAGGGTTCCTACTGAACTCGAACATTGCACAAAAACGCCTGCGGGATGCCAACACACCGGGCACGGCGGGCCACGTCGGCTCGCGCATCGAGTTGTGGGGAGCGGCGGCGAAGGTGTGGCAGGAGGAAAAGTTGCTCGGCGTTGGGCCGGGGCATTTCGACCATCGATTCCCTGAGCACCGGCCGGAGCGGCTGCAGTCACGCCCGGTACGGGTTCACAACGATTATCTCAACACGCTGGTGGACTGGGGGTTGGCTGGCATACTGCTGGCCGGGCTGATGCTTGGGACAATGGTTTCCGGGATTGTTCGAAGCTGGAAATATTCGCAGCGCACCTCGAGCAGCCTCTCGGCCAAGACCAGCAACCGCTCGGCCTTCGTGCTGGGCAGCACGGCGGGGCTTGGCTCGATCGCGCTGCATTCGTTTACTGACTTCAATCTGCACATCCCCTCCAACGCCATGCTGGCGGCGACACTGGCGGGGCTGCTGGCGGCGTACATCCGGTTTGCCACAGAGCGATACTGGGTGGCTGTGCGGCTGCCGATGCGCCTGGCCGTGACTGCGGTGGTCGGCGGCGTGTCGATCCTGCTGATGAGCCAGGCGCTTGGCCAAGCGCGGGAAATCGCCCGGCTCAACGCCTCGCAGGAGGCGGAAACCTTTCCCGAGCAGGTCACGGAGCTTGAACAGGCGATGGCGGTCGAGCCGAACAACTTCGAGACCGCGGCACTGCTGGGCGAGGTTCACCGGCGGCGCGCCGGGGATGCCGGCGCGGCCACGCGCCGGCTCGAACTGAAAAAGGCGGCTGGCTGGCTGAATCGGGCGATCGCGCTCAACCCATACGACGCCTATTCGCACGCGCGGCTGGGTATGACGCTGGCCCAGCTTGGCCAAGCGGAAAAGGCCGGGGAATATTTGGCCAAGGCCGAACAGCTCGATCCCAACGGCTACCTGACAGTAGCCAACGTCGGTTGGCATAAGATGCACATCGGGGAATACGCGGAGGCCAAGCGGTACTTTGAGCGGGTGTCCCCGCTGGACGACCCCGCCACCGAGGAGGATGAGCGGAAAAACGGCCTCGTGGCGGATCGGTCCGAACAAATCGCCAAAGACCTGGCCCGGCACATCCGGGAGTCGTACCTGCCATACATCCGCGGACAACTGGAAAACCGGGAGTAAGCCAAGCGCTTGGTCTACTCGTCCTCCCAGTCCACCTTCACCGCGCCGTAGTGGCCAAGAGGCAACCACAGACCTGTCTCGATGTTGCCGGCGACGCTGCCCAAGTTGAACCAAAGGCAACCGTCCAATCCGCCATGCCCGGCGACTGAGAGCGACTCCGGCTTGGTGGTATCGAATAGGTAAAGCGTGCGCTGGTTGTCCTGCCCCACGAGACGGCCACCAATATCGGCGAGCTGCTGAATGCCGGTTTCCAGCTCAATCTCGTCCAGCAAAGCGAACTTGGCAGTCTCGTCGAGTGCGAGGGATTGCATGTAAAAAGTCGTGATGTAATTCGAATCACCACTCTCGCTGGGTTCGCCTTTTTCTGTCTCAGAAAAGGTCATGTACAGAGTGCCTTCGTCGGTGACCATGTGCGACTGCGGCCAGCTTTGCGGTTGCTCGACAGAATCAACTAAGTACGCCTCAAGCCCGTCGTACGAACTGGCGTCAATCCAGTTGCCATCCCATTTATGATCATCCGTCCAGTGAGCGCCCTGCGTGTAGAGCAATGCTCCACCATGCGACGTGCCGATTAACGTGCCGGGAATGGACGTCGCATCACGCACGACCGGGTTGAACATGTCGGAGTAGTCGACCACGTGCAGCTCGTAACTGGTGATCCAGTATCCGCGCGGCCTCGGTTCGGGTTCGGGCATCGGCTTCTCGATCGGCCCATCGGGATCCGGCTTGGGTTTTTCATTCTCTTCCTCGTCCCCTTCTTCCGGCTCAATCTCAATATAGTCCGTGTGCTGGCTGCTCAGGTATACCAAGCCGTTGTCGTTCAGGATCGCCTCGCTGAAATTCCATCGGTTGGCGTACATCACTTTGCCATCCTCGTTTTCCTCAACGGAAAGGTTGACGGATGATGCCAGGCTTGGTTGGGCGGCATCCGTGACGTCGAAGCAAAGCAATTGCCCAGCGCTTCCGCCGTAGTAGCCGGGCCAAATTGAATCGCCGACAACATCATCGATCCAAGGGCCACCCCAACCCCAGTAACGGTAACCACCGGCGTTGGACCACAGCAACTTTCCAGCACTTGGCCAATTGGGCTTGAACTGGTTGCTCCAGCCCATGTTTTTGTCGACCAAAGCCAATTCGCCGATCACGGTCAACTCCGGCAGCTTGGCCAAGTCGATCACCGTCAGGAACACGTTGGGCTTTAGCTCCTCCGGCTCTGGTTCCTCCTCGTTGCCCCCGTCATCGCCGTCGCCCTCCTCGGGTTTCTCCGGGACCGGCTTGGGGTTGGCCAACTGGAACGCCTGTGTCTGCAGCAGGTACAGCTTGTCGCCGTTCACCGAGGCGCCGGAGAGGTAGGCGGTCCGCGGCAGCACCACGCGGCCCAGCGCGGTATCGGGATCCCCCGGCGCAGCGACGCGGATCGACGGCCCGCCCTGCTCGCCAAAATACCAGTTTGAGCCCTTGGCCAACTGCAGCAGGTAGTCGCCGGTCGGGATGACCTGGTCCACCGTCCACGCCAGCTCGACCTCGCTCTTCACGACCGGGTCGTCGCGGTCGGTCGCATCCACCGTCAGCAGTTCCTTGCCGGAGATCGACAGGATGTAATCCTGATACTCGGTGGCGCGGCGCGGCTGCAGCGCGTGTGCGATGACCCCGCGCTTGACCAGCGTCTTCTCGTTGAGGTCGATGATCTGGACGTTCTTCACGTAGCCACCCTCCTCGCGGCCCTGATACGGCACGAGGATCAGCCCGGCATGCGGCAGCACGGTGAACGCCTTCTCGTCGTACTGCGCCTCGCTCCACGACCAACGGTCGCCCATGGTGACCTTGTCGAACAGCTTCGGCTCGGTGACATCGCTCACGTCGAACAGCGACACGGCGACACGGTTGCCATTGTTTGTGTCGTCCACGCCGATTGACACCAGCCGGTCGCCCAGCGGCTGGATGTAGGTGGACCAGCCCGGTACCTCCAGTTCTCCCTTGATCTCCGGGTTGCGCGGGTCGGACAGGTCGACGATCCACAACGGATCGATCCGCTCGTAGGTCACGATGTACACCCGGTTCGCGTCGAAGCGCGTGGCAAACAGCCGCTCGCCCTTGGCCAGGCTCACCTCGCCGAGCGCCTTGGGCTTGTGCGGATTGGCCAGACTGAACGTCTCAAGCGTGGTCAGCCAGCGGTTGCGATTGTCACCACTATTACGGTTCAATTCCTCCGAGATGACTGTGAGTGTGTCGCCACTTAAGCGCATCTTGAATTTGTCCGCCACGCGGCCGGCGGTGCGAATGGTGGCCGCCTCCTTCATCGTGCCGTTCGGCGCGGAGATGTCGATGCAGCGCAGGTCGGTCTTGTAATATTGTTTCACGACCGCCGTGGAGACGAAGAGGAACTGGTCCGTGGCATAGATGTCGTTGTTGTAGCCACTGTAAAAGAACGTATCACGCTCGACCGGCTTGGCCGGGGTATTCAGGTCGAATGACGTCACCTGTGTGCCGTGCTCCCACCGTACGTAGGTGTCGCCAGTCTTTGGGTTGATCGTCTCCCGTTGGACATACGTTTGCGAGGCGATGTAAAGCGCGGTGCCGACAAGGCGGCTTTCGCGGATGTAACCCTTCACCGGCACGCTGGAGGCGATGACCGGCGTGTCGGCGGTGACGTCAACAATGATCGCCTGGCTCTCGGCGTCGTTGCCCCACCAGTTGCAGCCGTCGCGGGCGAGCAGTATCACGTGGTCGTCGCCCAGCGTGTACATCTGCTCGCCGGCGGCCGGCATCGGCAGCACGCCGCGAATGACCGGGTTGTCCTTGTCCTTCAGGTCGATCACCTGCAGGCCCCGGAGGGTGTTGAAAAAATACAGCGTGTCGTTGTGGATGCTCCAGATGTCCGACTCGACGACATCGCGCTGCTCACCCCCCTCGGCCTTGTTGGTGTCCGCCGAGTCATCCATGTCGCCCACGGCGGTGGGTGCGGTCTCTAACTCATTCCCCCGGCCGGGCACGCCGCCTTCACCCCCCTCGTCCCTCTGGCCGCTGAAATCCGTTGTCCCCTTGTAAAACGCCGCCGGCAATTCCTCCTTGTCATCGCCCCGGACCCGGAGGATTTCGTTGGCCCGGTTGTAGGCGATCCGGATCACCAGCAGCCCGCCGGTGCCGTCCACCCGCTCCACCGCGCGCGGTGCCCAGTTGCCGATACCGAGCCGCGAGCGTCCCTCCAGCGTGACCTTTTTGATGCCCTTGGGCACACGCACCGTCACCACCACCTCGCTGACCTCCAGTTGAATGCTGACGATCTCCGGCCGGTCGGCCTCCGGCGCGGCCAAGCCGGTTGGCACCGGCGCCAAGGCCGGCACGCCAAACAGCATCCCAAGCACCAAACCCAGCGCTGGAACGCCCCGGCCCAACGACTTGAAACATTGCATAGATTTCATGATACGATTCCGTGATAACAACCCCACCCCGGATTGTGTCTTGAGGAAAGCAAACACCCGCTTAAGCAAACCGTCAAGGCGTGGAACGGCACAAATCCCGGCGCGATTCGATTGATTAGTTCAACTGTTTTCATTTTAGTTCCAATTATGGTTGTTATTTATCTTGTTCCCAATCGTTTACGCTTAAAAATCCTGCCGGTCGTCACGGTTTTCCAATGCGGGAATCAGCCGCGCCCGCAACCCAACGGGCGCGGCCTGTTTCCTGGCGTGTCCTCAACTGTTAACCAGACCCGAAATATCATCGATCACTCCTTACCGTTTTAGTCTCCGACCGTGAGTTGGAGGCTCAGCAGCCCAAACTGCCCCTCGTTCGACTCGCTCACATTGGCTTGGACGAGCGCCTTCGCGCCGTTTTCGGTTGTGGCCCGTAGCTCGATAAAATGGGTGGTGACGTTCCGCGACTTGGCCCCGGTGACGGCGACGATTCGCTCCAGTTTCAAGCCCTGTGCGGCCGCCGGTTCCTGGCCGAGGACAAACTGGGCCAAGCGCTTGGCCAAGGGCGAACCGGTCTCGACAGGACTCAACTCAACACGCTCCGGGTTGGCGGAAGCAAAATCGGCATCACCGGCTTCGGGCGCGCGCCCGAACTCGAGAGGGACGACGGTGATCCCCAACTCCGACTGCGTGAATGCCATCAGCAGTTCAGTCTGGTTCGTCTCCGGGTTCGTTCCCATCTCGGCAAACACCGTCGCCGCCTCGCCCTCCGGCGTCGCGAGGCTCAAGACTAGGTGATCCGACGCCGATCCCGTCTCCATGCTGGAAACCACCTCGACCAGTGACCAGTTTTTCCCGGTACGCTCATTCAGGTCGGCCATTACGATCCCGGCGGATGTTGCAGAGCGATCCGGATTCACCGCACCCGGCGCGAGGGACAGTTCGTCATCCAACTCGACCGACTCGGTGCGACGAACCATCTCCCACCGGTCATCCACGTTGATCTTCGTCACGAATGGCATTTTTTGAACGCCGGCCTCGCCGAGTTCGGCGTAGACCGAAACCGGCTGCTGCTGCTCGTTTTTGCCGCGCAGCTCGATCAAATATTGGGGGCCGAAAATAGGCGGCAACAATCGTACAACCGAATCCACGGTCGCCCCGGTGACGTTGCGGCCATCGATGTTCAAACGCGCAAGCACGGTCTTGGCCAAGTTCTGCGCCAGTTGGCTGCCGGGTTCGATGGGCTTGCCTCCGCTGTAATCGAACACGCCCGGCGAAGCCAACTCCCTCGGGGTCAACCGGACGCGGTAATACAGCGCCGCGGGCCGGTTCTCCCGGGAGTCGATCCAGTCGACGAATTCGCCTTGGCCGTCGATTTCCTCGACCGTGCTCCAGTTGGCCAAGTCGGCCGAGGCCTGCACGGACAAGGTGAAGTTGTTGGCCCCGAACAACCGGATTTTCACCGGCGCGTCCGGCTCCGGGCCAAGGAAGATCGGCGGCAGCGCAAAGATAGGCGGGAGGCCGTTGACCACCGAATCCCCGGGAAACAGTTGAATCGAAAACCGCTCAACCGAGGCCGCCACGATCGGGCGCTTGGCCAAGCCGTCCCTGCGGATGATGTCCAGTTCGTATCCCGATCGATCCGCCTTGGCCGGGATCGGCTCGGCCAGATACACCAGCGTGTGGCCGGCCACCTCGTCGCGTTGAACGCGAAACCGTTCCCGGTCCGCGCCCTCGAGCGCGATCTCCGAGCCCAAGCTGTCGGTGAACACCACGCCGTGCGGCAGCCACGTCTCCTGGTTCAATCCGTGGACGGACGGCTTGGCCGGGTCGTAAAAAGCATTTTCGGGAACCTGAACGGAATACTCGATCAACTCCTCGGGCAAGAAGGCCGGTGAGGCCGCGCTTGGCTTGAGGGAGAGTTGATGCCCGGTCGCCCCTGCGGTCAAAATCACGGCCCCCTCCGGCCCCTTGGCCAAGGCGTACCGGCGGGAGATGAGATCCACCGAAAAGGCGGCATCCTCGCTCGACAAGGAACGAAACCGGATCGTGCTATCGGCGGGATCGACCGACCAGACGCCGTGGCCGTCCCCTCCGGCGGAGGTCAGCAATGGATAGGGAGAAAAGAACCGGCCCTCCGTGGAGACGTACAGGACGACCTCCCTGCCGAGGGAGTCGGTGCCGTTCCACACCGCCGGCTCCTCGAAAAACTGGGCCTTGGCCGAGCCGGAGCAGAGGCAGAACAGGGATACCGCCATGCCGAATGCCCTTCGACTTTGTTGGCTCAAAACCATGAGTTAATCGCTGATCTTCAACATTTTCAAGCCCTCTAATCCCGGTGGAGATGCCAACTCCCACCGGCGAACGGAAAAAATCTATCAACTGATTGATTTATGTCAACTGATTTTTGAATTTTTTTTAAAAAAAAATTGAAAAATTGTTATTTTTTAGTTAGTCAGTTGACTGTTTTTTAATGGAGAACAAAAGCAATGGCCTGAATAAGGGTGAGAAAACCCGTTTTTTGCTGCTGGACACTGCGGAGCGGTTGTTTGGCCAAAACGGCGTGACAGCCACATCGTTGCGGGAGGTGATGAAGGTGGCGGATGTGAACATGGCCATGGTTCATTACTATTTCAAAAACAAGGACGGCATGCTGGACGCCATCCTGGAGCGTCGGCTTGTGCCGATCAACCAGGCCCGCCTGAATTTGCTCGGAAAATACGCGCTCGAGACCGGGGGTCATCCCATCGCGATGGAAAACATCATTCGCGCCTACGTCGAGCCGTTCATCCGGCTGCGCGACGACGCCGACCAGGGCGGCGCCGATTTTCTCAAGCTCTTCGCTTGGCTGCGGATGGAACCGAACTTCACCTATCACCAGTTGATGAAAAAGCATTTGGGGGATTCGCTGGCGGCGTTCCAAAAGGAACTCAAGCGGTCGCTCCCGGACAAGACCGATGAGGAACTCAACTGGAAGTGGGCGTTCCTCGGGGGGACGGTAGTGATGACGATCACGCTGATGGACCAGATCGACTGGTTCAACGACGAGGGCGACATGGGCGGCAGCGCCGACTGGATCATCCAGAATCTCGTCAACTACACCGCCACCGGTTTCGCGTCCACCTTCGCCCCGGAACCGGTCCGAGCAGGCAGGCCAAGCTGACGGCTCCCCCGCATCGCGCTTAGCCAGGCGGCCACTTAACAGGCCAGCTTGATGAGATAACGCTGGACGCGGTCGCGCTCTTTCAGGTGCCGACTCTTTTGGTAGATTTGATGCAGGTTGGAGCAGATCCGCATCAAGGTTCGGCGGGGGGTCGTGGCGGAAAGGAAGCCAGCATCGATGCCGTACCCGCATCGCTTGAGCCGGGTGGCACAATCGGAGTGGGTCAGAAAATTACCCCCGTTGAAAGCGTCGACATAAATGGTGAACGCCGGCGACTGCAGCCGCAGGATGAAATGGCCCGGCATGCCGACGCCAGTCACCGGAAGGCCAAGCCGGCGGGCCACAAACAGGTAGACCAGGCTGAGGCTGAGCGGGTTGCCCAGGCGGCGGTCAATCACCCGGTTCAGGTAACTGTTCTGCGGGTCGTAATAGTTGGCCTTGTCGCCCCGGAAATGCTCCTTCCGGTACAGGACACGGTTGACCGCCATCAGTGCCGCCGGCTGGCTCTGCGCGGGATCGCACACCTTGCGCACGGACGCCGCGAATTCATCGATCTGGGCCTCGTACGATTCCCGGTCGAGGATGGGGTAGGCCGTGCGCGTGAGCAGCCAGACGCCTTTCTCGAGGTTGAGCTGCTCGCCGCCCCGGTTGCAAAAGGCAATGAATTCCCGGTCGGCTTCGCTCCGTTCCAGTTGCGCGAGGATGGCCCAGGAATGTTTCCGGACGAGTCGATCCCCGCTCCCAAGTCCGGCCTTCAGCCAGGGACGCGCCTCGGGGCCGCAGTTGAGCAAGGTTTGCCTGACGGCATGGAGCACCCCGGGATCGGGATCGGACAACAGTCGCACCAACGCCGCCTTGTCCTTCCCGGAAAGCGAGGTAAGCTCCATCGGATTTGCCAGCAGAGCCTTCATCAATTGGTCAGAGCAGATTTAATCATCCGGCCGCCGGGCTGGCAACCCGGAGTTATTCACATGGAGCAGACGAAAAAGCCGGTTCTTCCGCAAAAAAAGGGAACCCTTTGACGCGTAGCCACGATTTGGGGTATTCATCTCTGTCCGCAAAGGACGCCCAGCTTGGCCAAGCGCCATCGCCGAGCGTACGACAATGAACATCGCAGGCATTATTCCCGCCCGATTCGCCTCCACCCGGTTCCCCGGCAAACCGCTGGAATTGCTGGCCGGCAAGCCTCTGATCGGCCACGTCGCCGAGCGATGCCGCTTGGCCAAGCGGCTCAGCGAGGTGATCGTGGCCACTGACGACCCTCGAATTGCCGACGTGGCGGCCCCGTTCTGCCGGGTCGAACTGACCCGGGACGACCACCCAAGCGGCTCCGACCGCGTGGCCGAGGTGGCCAAGCGGTGCGGCTTCGACGCCGTCGTCAACGTGCAGGGCGACGAACCGATGATCGACCCGAGCGTGATCGACCGGGTGGCCTCACTGCTCGACGACAACGAGATGTCCAGCGCCGCGGTGCCTGTCGACGAGGCCTCCGAACTCGACAACCCCAACGCGGTGAAAGTCGTTGTCAATGCCGCCGGGCATGCACTATACTTCTCCCGGCGTACGATACCTTATCTGCGTGACGCCGCCGATGCCCCCGGCCCGGAGCAGTTGGCGGCGTTTCCGTTTTTGAAGCACCTCGGCATTTACGGCTACCGCCGGGAAACCCTGCTTCGACTGGTTGCCCGGCCGGTTTCCCCCCTCGAGAAGGCGGAGAAACTGGAGCAACTGCGGGCGCTGGAAAACGGCATCACGATCGCCGTGGCGGTCGTGGAGCACGACAGCATCGGCATCGACACCCCGGAAGACCTGCAGCGGGTGAACGAACTTTGGACGAAAAAACAGTGAAGCACATCTTTGTAACGGGTGGCGTGGTGAGTTCCCTTGGCAAGGGATTGACGGCGGCCTCCATCGGCACCCTGCTGGAAAACCGCGGCCTCAAGGTCGCGCTGCAAAAGTTTGACCCGTACCTGAACGTCGACCCCGGCACGATGAGCCCGTTCCAGCACGGCGAGGTGTACGTGCTCGATGACGGCGCGGAGACCGACCTCGACCTTGGCCACTACGAACGCTTCACAGACACGAAGCTGACCCGCTTCAACAATCTCACTAGCGGCCAGGTTTACCAAACCGTGCTGGACAAGGAACGGCGCGGGGATTACCTCGGCAAAACCGTGCAGGTCATCCCGCACGTGACCGACGAGATCCAGAAACGCATCCGGGAGATCGGCGAACAAACCGGGGTCGACGTAGTGATCACCGAGATTGGCGGCACCATCGGCGACATCGAGGGGCTGCCGTTCGTCGAGGCGATCAGGGAATTCGCCCTCAGCGCCGGCCGCGGAAATGTCCTGTTCCTGCATGTCACGTTCGTCCCGTTCATCAAGGCCGCCGGCGAACTCAAAACCAAACCGACCCAGCAGAGCGTGGCCAAGCTGCGCGAGATCGGTATCACTCCGGACATCCTTGTCTGCCGCTGCGAAAAACCGCTAACCAAGGAACATCGCCAAAAACTTTCGCTGTTCTGCAACGTGCCGTACGAGGCGGTGATCGAGGAGATCGATGTCGAGCATTCGATTTATGAGGTGCCGCTGATGCTGCAGCGTGAGGAGATAGACAAACTGGTCTGCGAGCAGCTTGGCCTCGACACCCCGCCGGCCGACATGGCGCATTGGCAGGACATTATTCGAAAACTCATCAAGCCGCGCCACCGGGTGCGCATCGGCGTCGTGGGCAAGTACGTCGAGTTGCAGGACGCCTATAAGTCGGTCTACGAGTCCGTGATCCATGGGGGCGTGGCCAACGACTGCGGCGTCGAGAGCGCGCGAATCGAGGCGGAGGATATCGAGGAAAACGGAGCAACCAACGCGCTCCAAGGCTGCAGCGGCATCCTGGTCCCGGGCGGTTTTGGCGAGCGCGGCATAGAGGGCAAAATCCAGGCGGCCCAATACGCACGCGAAAACGACATCCCGTACCTCGGGTTGTGTCTGGGGATGCAGACTGCCACCATTGAGTTCGCCCGCAACGTGCTCCAGCTCAAGGGGGCGCACTCGGCCGAGTTCGACCCCGGCACCGACCACCCGGTCATCGCCCTGCTAGACGAACAACTAAACGTCACCGACAAGGGCGGCACCATGCGCCTTGGCTCGCAGCCGTGCAGCCTGAAGCCGGACTCGTTGGCGGCGCGGCTGTACAGGTCTGGTGAAATTCACGAGCGACACCGGCACCGGTACGAGTTTAACAACGCCTACCGCGAACAATTCGAGGCGGCCGGCATGGTGTTCAGCGGCACGTCGCCGGACGGCAACCTGGTCGAAATCGTGGAAGTGCCCGGGCACCCGTTTTTCATCGCCAGCCAATTTCATCCCGAGTTCAAGAGCAAGCCCAACAAGCCGCACCCGCTGTTCAGCGGGTTCATCGAGGCGGCCAACGCTTGCGATCAGGCCGAAACCGTGTAAGTTAATCCTTTTCGATCCGTATTCTGCAACTGGCCGCCCATGCAAAACCTGCCCCCAGTCATCCTTGCCTCCAGTTCCCCGAGACGCTCGGAGCTGCTCACCTCGATGGACATTGAGTTTGAGATCGTTCCAAGTCACGCCGAGGAATCCATGGACGGCGGCGACTTCATCCCCGACCTCTGCGAGGCCAACGCTCGGGCCAAGGCGGAGCCGATCGCCGAATTGCACCCCGAGTGCCTCGTGATCGCCGCCGACACGCTGGTCTATCTTGAGGACGAATTGTTCGGCAAGCCGACTCATGTCGATGATGCGGCCCGGATGCTGACTCGACTACAGGGGCGTACGCACCAGGTAGCCACCGGAGTCTCGCTCATCTATCACAACGGCGAGATCAGCAAGGTGTTCTCGGTGATCACAAACGTCACCTTTCTGCCGCTTGGCAGGGAACAAATCGATGAGTATTTGGCCGGGATCGACCCGCTCGACAAGGCCGGCGGCTACGCCATCCAGCAGGACAAGCACAAGATCATCAAGCGCGTCTCCGGCTCGGTTTCCAACGTGGTCGGCCTCCCGGTCGAGCGGCTCAAGGAGGAATTAAACCACCTGTTCGGCGAAACCGTCGAGGAGCAGTGGTGATCCCGGACTGGCCGGCATTGAACCTTCCCCCGCCCGGCCTCGTCCAATCCCTCCCGCCCTTGGCTGATTAGGGATTGATTCCGCGCCGGCCAAGGCGTACAACCCTTGGCCCCGCCATCCGGGGCCGCCCGACCCGCATGCTGCGCAACCAAAGACGAGTCCAGACAGGCATCCAAAAGGTGCTCGACGGCTTGGTTTTTGCCGTCAGCCTCTGGCTGGCGCACGGAATACGCGGGGTGATGGACTTCGAGGTGTTCGGGGGCACAACTGATATCGCGCCCTTCGAGGGGGCGTACATCTGGATCAGCCTGCTGCTGCTGTTCGTCGTCCCCATCGCCCTCGACACCCAGGGGTTTTACGCCAGATCCGCTTGGCCAAACCGCGCCCAGACCATCTGGCCGTTGGTCAAGGCCTCGCTGCTCATCACCCTGCTCATCATCACCGTGATGTTCGCCTTCAAGATTCAACTCACCCGCTCGGTGATCCTGATTTTTTCCGTGATCAGCATCGCGCTGGCCTGGGCCAAGGAGGAGGCATCCATTCGCTGGCAGCGACGACGCCTGACCCGCGCCGATCTGCAGAAACGGATCATCCTACTCGGCTCGCCGGAGGAAACGCAAAACATGCTCAGCCGCATCGACGATGCCAACGACACGAGCTACCGCGTTGTGCTGCAGTTCAACATCGACCGCGACCCGATCGAGCGCCTCCTGCGCCTGATGCACGAGCACTCCGCCAACGTCGTCCTCATCAACGCCGGCCACACCAAGTTCGACAAGATCGAGCAGGTCATCAACGCCTGCGAACTCGAGGGCGTCGAGGTGTGGCTCGCCGCCGACTTTTTCAACACGCAGATCGCCCGTACCGCCGTCGACGATTTTCACGGCGTCCCGCTGCTGGTGTTCCACTCCGCGCCGGCCGCCTCGCTGCAGGGCCTGGCCAAGCAGATGATCGACTTCGCCGGGGCAGCGGCCCTGCTCGTGCTGCTTTCGCCGGTGCTGCTGGGATGCGCCCTGCTGGTGAAGATCACCTCGCCCGGCCCGATCCTGTTCCGCCAAAAACGCAGTGGCGTCAACGGCCACCCGTTCACGATGTACAAGTTCCGATCGATGGCCACCAACGCTGAGCAGCGCAAGCACGAGTTGGCGGCGATGAACGAGATGA